>PMSZ01000434.1 GCA_003168235.1 Acidobacteriaceae bacterium | reverse complement strand
CACGTGGAACACATCTCCATTTGTGCGGCACCCCGTCCCTATGTCCCCCATTTACAATAGCCAAGCCATGATGCCCGACCCCGACCGACGTGTTACCAACGACCGCCGCCACGTCCGCGCCGTCCGCAAAGCCGTCTTCCCCGCCGCCGGACTCGGCACCCGCTTCCTCCCCGCCACCAAGGCCCAGCCCAAAGAGATGCTGCCCCTGGTCGACAAGCCCATCATCCAGTACGGCGTCGAAGAGGCCGTGGCCGCCGGCTGCGACCAGATCATCATCGTGACCGGACGCGGCAAGAGCGCCATTGAAGACCACTTCGACGTCAGCTACGAACTCGAGAAGATGTTGGAGGAGAAAGGCAAGCACGACCTGCTCAAGATCGTCCGCCAGATTTCGGACCTGATGTTCGTGGCCTACGTGCGGCAGAAGGAGGCGCTGGGCCTGGGCCACGCCGTCCTGACCGCCCGCGAGCTGATTGGCGACGAGCCGTTCGCCGTGTTGCTTGCCGACGACGTGATCGATGCTCAGGTGCCGGTGCTGAAGCAACTGATGAACGTGTTCGACGAGAAGCACTGTTCGGTGATCGCGACGCAGGTGGTCGAAGGTCCGGCGATTTCTTCTTATGGCGTGCTCAAGGCGAAGGAGGTTGCAGGCTCCGGCGGCAAGCTCTTCGAGGTGCTCGATATGGTCGAGAAGCCAAAGCTGGAGGACGCGCCATCGAATCTGGCCGTGATCGGGCGCTACGTCCTGACTCCGGCGGTGTTCGAGACGCTCTCAAACACCAAGCCCGGAGCGGGCGGAGAGCTGCAACTGACCGACGGCCTGCGCGGCCTGCTACAGCGCGAGAAGGTTTACGCCTGGGTGTATGAAGGCCGCCGCTTCGATGCCGGCGACAAGCTCGGCTTCCTCGAAGCGACCGTGGAGTTTGCGCTAAAGCGCGCCGATCTGGGCGAGAAGTTCCGCGCGTATCTGAAATCCTTGAAGCTGTGAGCGAGACTGAGTACTACAAAACGGCATCACTGCCCCAGTGACGATTGCAGCTTTTTCGATTTCTCTTCCACGCCGCGCGCGAGTTTTTCTTTGTGCGCTTTGAGTTTCTTCGCGATGGCCGCGTCGGCCACGCCGATGATCTGCGCGGCAAGGATGCCGGCATTGGTTGCTCCGGGCTTGCCGATCGCGACCGTTGCCACCGGAATCCCAGCCGGCATCTGCACGGTGGCGAGCAGCGAGTCCATGCCTTGCAGTGAGGTCGAAGGAATGGGCACGCCGATCACTGGCAGAGTCGTGTGCGCTGCGATTACGCCCGCCAGGTGCGCGGCTCCGCCAGCGCCGGCGATAATGACGCGAACTCCGCGTTGCGCTGCCTTGCGCGCATAGTCGGCAGTGCGATCGGGCGAGCGGTGCGCCGAGGTGACATCCATCTCGTAGGCGATGCCGAACTCGTCGAGAGCTTTTCCAGCTTCGCGCATGATCTCCAGATCGGAGTCACTGCCCATGACGATTGATACGATTGGCTTGCTCATGATTTTGCTTCCCATTCTCCGTAGAATTTGTCATCCTTCGCGCCCAGGATGAATTCGAAAATAAAAATAAAGTCGAGCCACTATTTCTTCGGCGCTCGTGCCGCGATATCTTTGCGATAATGTGCGCCTTCGAAGCCGATCATCGAGCAGGCTTCGTAGGCACGGTCGAGGGCCATCTGCAAGCCGGAGGCCCGCGCGGTCACGCCGAGCACGCGCCCTCCAGAAGTATAAAAAGCGTTATCGTGTTGCGACGTGCCCGCGTGAAAAACTTTCACGCCGTTTACGTTCGCTGCGACATCGAGTCCGGAAATCTTCTTGCCTGCCTCGTAGCTCTCGGGATAACCGCCCGACGCCATCACTACGCAAACGGCCGAATCGTTCGACCATTTGAAATCGCCATCGCTGGTACGGCCATCGATGGATGCCTCCATGGCTTCGACCAAGTCGCTTTCCAGACGCATCAGAATCGGCTGCGTTTCAGGATCGCCGAAGCGGCAGTTGAATTCGAGCACCATGGGGCCCCGCGCGGTCATCATCAGGCCGCAATAGAGAACGCCTTTGTACTCCGCGCCCTCGGCCTTCATGCCCGCGACCACCGGGCGCGCGATGTGGGTCACGAGCCAGTCGCGCATTTTCTCGTCGATGATGGAGGGGGTGGTGTAGGCGCCCATGCCTCCAGTGTTGGGGCCGGTATCGCCGTCGCCCACGCGCTTGTGGTCTTGTGCCGCAACCAGTGGCGCCACGCGCTCGCCGTCGCTCACGACCAGAAATGAGAGTTCGTCCCCTTGCAGAAATTCTTCGAGAACGACGCGCGCTCCGGCCTCACCCAACATGCGGCCGCTGAGCATTTCAGCCGCGGCGTGCGAGGCCTCGTCCTTGCTCTTAGCGATGACCACACCCTTGCCGGCAGCGAGCCCATCGGCTTTCACCACGATAGGAGCATGGAAGTGCGCGAGGGCATCAGGCAACTGCTCCGGAGAATCGCAGATCGCGTAGTGTGCGGTGGGTATGCGGTGACGTTGCAGAAATTCCTTGGCAAAGCTCTTGCTGGTCTCAAGCTGCGCGGCGGCTTGCGATGGGCCGAAGGTGCGCCAGCCCCGACGGGTGAACTCGTCGACCACGCCGAGCATCAGAGGCAGTTCCGGCCCGACGACGGTGAGGTCGGGTTGAATGCGATTGGCGAGCGCAACCATGGAGTCAAGGCTCTTGACGTCGACTGCGATGCATTCGGCCTCGCCGGCAATACCGCCGTTCCCCGGCGCGCAGTAGATCTTGGTGACGCGCGGCGACTGCCGCAGCTTCCACACCAGGGCGTGTTCGCGTCCGCCGCTGCCGATGACGAGGATTTTCATAGTTGAACAATCAAGGTTAGGGGCGGGAGAAGGTGATGTCAAACGAGGAGGGCAGAAATTGCAGAGGTCAGAGGTCAGATTGCAAAGGTTAAAACTCTGGGCGCAAACGGCAACGTCAGTTCGAAGGGCTTTGCTTCTGCAATCTGGCCTCTGACTTCTGCAATTCTCATTAACTATGCTTAATCCCGCCGTATAATACGGGTCACGTGATTACCGTTTCCAAGGAAGACTACCTTAAGGCGATTCTCGAAGCCGAGAGTGAAGGCGAGCCGGTCATTTCGGCTACGCTGGCGCACTGGCTCAAAGTCTCGCCTCCGGCCGTGACCATGGCGGTGCGCCGGTTAAAGAAAGATGGACTGGTGCGGGTGAATGCCGACGGACGCGTCAGCCTGACTTCCGCGGGACGAAAGATTGCGCGCAAGCTGACGGTTCGTCATCACCTGATCGAGCGCATGCTGGTCGAGATTTTCGGGATGGAATGGTACAAGGTGCACGACGAGGCGGAGCGGTTGGAGCACGCCGTCTCGCCGGATTTTGAGTCGCGGCTGCTGGCGAAACTGGGGCGTGGAGTCGCGTGTCCTCATGGCAATCTGACGGAACTGGAAAGTCCCGCGAGCCGCCGCCGTCGCGGGTTGTTGCTACTGGCGCAGGCCGAACCGGGAAAGAATTTTGAGGTGAGCGGCATCTACGAACGCGATCGCCACCTGCTGGAGTTTCTGGAGCAACGGGGCATTCGCCCCGGAGCTAAAGTTCATGTGGCGCACCGCAATTACGATCAGACGCTGACGCTGACCACCGGCGCCGGCCGGGTCGCGTTGGGCGTGTCGGCGGCGGAGAAGGTCTGGGTCAAAGCGGCGAATGGAAAGTCGTCGGCGAAGAACTGAGCGTTTGAGTTCTTGCTGCGCAATCCGGAAGAAGCGTCCACTCGAACGTGGTTCTGAATATCGCTAAGGCGATTTCCCGATACGAAGCTGTTGTCCTTTTCTGGTATTCGTATTCACAAAAGTGATTAACCGTGGTTTATCATCTCATGTATACTTGGGCTAATTATCCGGCAGCTGGCAACCTCTTTGCCGCGCGGCCATCCACCGCATGAAGGAACAATACACAGCGCCGGAACCGCGAAGTGGAATTGCATCCCGCGCGGCCAGTGATCGGACCGCGGGTGATCTGGCTGCCCTTGGCAGCGCCGTCGTCATTACCCATGAGGACATCGACCGCGCGCACGACCGCGAGCAGGTTTCGGCGACGCGAGCGCGGCGTGGATTCCGGCCGAGACTGCGGTTGTTCTGGCTGCTGATTGGGCCTGGCATTCTGGTGATGCTCGGCGAGAACGACGGCCCTAGCATGTTGTCGTACGCCGCTACGGGAGCCCGGTTTGGCGTCGGTTTTTTTCTGCCGTTCGTGGTGCTCACCTTCCTGATGGCGTGTGTGGTGCAGGAAATGACCGTGCGCCTGGGAGCGGCCACGCATCGTGGTCATGCGGAATTGATCTTCGACCGCTTCGGTCCGTTCTGGGGCTGGTTTTCGATGGTCGACCTGATGGTCGGCAATTTTCTCACGCTGGTCACAGAATTTATTGCGATCCGCGCCGGATTGGGATTTTTTGGCGTCCGCCCGGCGGTTGCGGTCTTGAGTGCATTGCTGGTCTTGTCGGTCGCGCTTATGACTCACCGGTACTGGACCTGGGAGCGGATCATTCTAGGCGCTGCTATTTTCAATCTGGTGTTTGTGCCGGTGGCGCTGCTGGCGCATCCGAATTGGGGAGCGGTGGGGCGCGCGCTGGTGACCTGGAGTCCGCTACCCGGCGGCGTCACGCAGGAGACGGTGCTGATTCTGCTCGCGAACATAGGGGCGACGGTGACGCCGTGGATGCTGTTTTTTCAGCAGAGTGCTATCGCCGACAAAGGGCTCACGATTCGGGACATCCGAATGGGTCGCTTGGATACGGCGCTGGGCGCGGCTTTGGCGACAGTTGCTGCGCTGGCGACGATGCTGGCGACGGCTCCGCTGTTTTTGCGGCACATGACTGCGGCGAATTTCGAAGCCGCGGAATTTGCGCAGGCGCTGCAGCCCCTGATTGGACATTGGGGAGCGGCGCTTTTTGCGCTCGGCATGTTTGAGGCGGGAATGGTTGCGGCGATTACGATTTCGACGTCATCGGCGTATGCGTTCGGAGAAGTGGCGCGGCGTCCGCACAGTTTGAATCTACCGTTCAGGGAGGGGAAGTCGTTTTATCTTGTGCTGCTGGTGGAGGCGGTTGCGGCGGCGGGACTGGTGCTGATTCCGGGGATACCGCTGGTATACATTGTGCTGTTAGTGAATGTCATCGCGGTGCTGGCCATGCCTCCGGCGCTGCTTTTTTTGTACATGCTGGTGAACGACCGCGAAATCATGGGCGAACTGGTGAGTCCGATGTGGGCGAATGCGCTGGCGCTGGCGGTAGTCATCATTCTTGTGGGCGCGGGGCTTCTGTTTGGGGTCAGCGTGATTGCGCCCAATGCGCTGGCGATGCTGGGAGGAAGGTAGGCTGAATTGGCTCCCAGGTTAGCGCCTAAAGGACGGCGCGAACCTGGGGCACCGATGGATTGGGGAGGCAAATGGGAAAATTTGATTCTGCGGGGGAGCCGGATGTTAGTGGCGCCATGAGCCGTGATGAAGTCGCGTCGGTGATCACAGCGCTGGAGCCGGATCAGCTGATTGCGGCCAAAGAGAAACATCATCTTCCGCG
This sequence comes from Acidobacteriaceae bacterium, assembly GCA_003168235.1. Lineage (GTDB taxonomy): Bacteria > Acidobacteriota > Terriglobia > Terriglobales > Acidobacteriaceae > Acidiflorens. The sequence continues at coordinate 809 of PMSZ01000434.1, read as the reverse complement.
GCGGCGGCTGACGCGGACGGAGATAGTGCTGTTTTGGGGTCTGCGGATTTATCTGATGTTTATGGTTGGCGTGGTCGTGTATCAGATTTGGACGGGCGCTCGGTAGGATTTCGTAATCGAATAATTTTATGGCCTAAACCGTGACCGCTTCGGGTTGCGCTTTTCCGGCAAGCAACTGCCGCAGCACGTATTGCAGAATGCCGCCGTTCGCGTAGTAGAGAGCTTCTTGTGGAGTGTCGATACGGACGAGTGCTTGAAAATCAGATGTTTTTCCGCCAGTTACGCGCACGGTAATTTTGCGTCCGGAAGAAAATTTATCGACTAATTCGGCGATCCCCGCGATCTCAAAGACTTCTTCACCGGTCAGGTGCAGCGTTTCGGCATTTTCTCCAGGTAGAAATTGCAGCGGTAGAATGCCCATGCCGACGAGGTTGGAACGGTGAATGCGCTCGTAACTTTCGGCGATAACGGCACGCACGCCGAGCAGAAGTGGCCCCTTGGCGGCCCAGTCACGTGAACTTCCCGAGCCGTATTCCTTGCCGGCAAGAATCACGAGCGGCATGTTTTCGGCGTGGTATTTTTCGGAGGCGTCGAAGATGGACATTTCCGCGCCGTCGGGCAAGTGGCGGGTGAATCCGCCTTCGGTGTTGACCATCTTATTGCGCAGGCGGACGTTGGCGAAGGTGCCGCGGACCATGACTTCGTGAATACCGCGGCGCGATCCGTAGGAGTTGAAATCGGCCGGCTGAACGCCGTGGGCGATCAGATATTTTCCCGCGGGACCATCTTTCTTGATCGAGCCCGCAGGC
>PMSZ01000507.1:2030-13584 GCA_003168235.1 Acidobacteriaceae bacterium | reverse complement strand
GAAACCGATTTCCGGTCCCATCACCCAGGTGCCCGGCACCCAGTAGTAATCGGTGACGTCGTAATCGTAGCCCCAGTAGCCAGGGGTCCAGAGATAACCGTCGCCTGGACAGAGCGGCTGCTCATAGATGGGTAGCGCGGGCGGACCGATGCGAATGGCTACGCCAATTTGTGCAAACGACGCGGCCGACATCGACAGTACGACGAGGCCGAACAACAGCGTACGAATGAAACGCATATGCATTGTGATTCCTCTGGGCCATCGTCCCTCGCTTACCCGGTGCTGCTCTGCTGATGCCGGTTGCGTGGATTGAGACCGATTTTCTTACGAAACGCACTGCAGGCTCCAGCTTGCCCGCGCTTGGTTCTGGCACAACTTTCTCATTCCGGAGATGTCGAAATCTGTTCAAGAAAGCTCACTTCCAGCGGNNTGGATTGCTCCTTCCGACCGGTTGGTTATTGCAGAGTGCGAGGATTCGCGACACTCAAGAATCGGTCATTAGTCCTGGCGTTAGTCCTGGCGTCGGGTCCAAATTGTATGGTGCCATCCCAAATGCCTCGCCAGACTTCCTGCGAAAAAGGCGCGTCCTTATCGTTAGCTGGTAATCGGAAAGAATTATCCTGATCACCGATCGCTGCTTCTCGTGACCGGCCCGGACGCTTGAAAAGGATCGATGTTTGAGATCTCATCTTTGCTTCATGACGCTGTGCCGGCTGCACATTCAGCACGAAGTGAAGAGTCGCCCACAAGAAATGGGCCCCGTCGGACTTGGCGACGATGGCATCTGCAGACCTCAAAGTACCGTCGAGCAATTCCAGGTGGTCGACCAGCGCGACGATAGGTATCTCCGGCCGCACGCGCTTCATCTCATCGGCGATCGCTACGCCATCCACGAGGCCTGTAGGGTACTCGAGGACAACTGCATCCACGGGCCGCGACATAAACAGCCGCAGACCCTCGGAACCGTTGTTAGCGGTCGCCAGCTCGTATCCGCTTTCCTTCAACAAGCTCAGTTGCGCTGGATCCCGATGTATACACAGAAGAGTGCTGTTGGTGGCCATGCCAGTCATTTATATAAGCAGTCTCCCCGCAATTCTGTTCCAGATTGCTCATCAATCGATTGCTCAAGACAGATTGCTCAACCCTGGACTGCGGGAGAGTGCGGGAAAGTGCGGGCGCGCGAAACCGATAACCCCGGAGAGACGCGAAGAGCGATGAACCTTAGGCCGTGAGACTGCTGCTTTTGAAATCCGGAGGGTTATCACCGCAGATCATGTTGATCACCGGCACCAAGCGGCGTGGTGCTTCGTCCTTTGAAACGAAGGCGTCAACTACCTGCAATGCCTGTTCGGCAATCGCTTCGTCACTCGAAACCATAACGATTGGAACCAGAGGCCGGAGGCGCTTGATTTCGGTTGCGAGTTCACGCCCATTCATCTCGGGCATGTGATAGTCGACGATCACTGCCGCAAGCGCATACGCTGCTGCAAGTTGTAGGCCTTGCCGGGCCGAAGCAGCAGTGAGCACCGCAAATCCGCGTTTTTCGAGCAGCGCTCGCTGGTAACCCAGCATGCTGCTATCGTCGTCGATGCACAGAATTGTTTTTCGTCCTGGGTAATCGGACATAAATTACTCCCCCACTGCACCATGGTCGGTGATGTGCTTGGGCAATGCTGTTCAAATTTGCACACTTTTTCGAGCGTTGTTACTTAGTTGACTTCTTCTTTCTGGACCCTGCGAAGTGAGTTGTGGCGAAAACATACCCCGGACAGGGGCTGAGTTACTTCATGAACTGTGCAGTTTTGCACAGACATCGATCGGGCGGCATCTCTAAGATGACGGATAAGCCAGTAGAACAGAGGATGTCAAGGAGCTGTGCGGCACCCCCTGGAGCCGCGTTGTTTTGCTCCGCCGGTGGCGCAGCAGCAGAGTGACTGCGCCACTTCCTACCCCTGCTCTCAGGCAAGATCCGGCGGCACAACATCTGCCGCAGTCGATCTCTATACTGGTCAATTTTGACCAGTCCTCGGGCGGTCTTTCGTTGAATAATAACGAGAACCGAATTCCAGGTCCGACGAAAGATACAAACTGCACGGCGGCGGAACTCGTCTGCAAAGCCGTCTCTATCCATTAACCTGTACTTACGAAAGTGAGGAGCAAGTGTCGCTACCCATCGCCGCGCTTCCGCATGCACTGCTGGAAGTCGTCGCCTCACGCCCCGCGCTACATACGGATTCCGCGCCACGCCCGAGATCGCACGCGAAACTGTCGCTGCCGAGCAGAATCGCGGTCATCGGCAATTATCTTCCCAGACAATGTGGAATTGCCACGTTCACCACCGACCTGTGCGCAGCCATATCCGCGGAGTACGGAACAGCTCGCCTATTGGCACTCCCAGTGAACGACACGGAAAAGGGATATGACTATCCCTCGCGGGTGCGATGGTCGCTCGCCCAGGACGACATCAAGTCCTACCAGGACGCCGCTGAATTCCTGAACTTCAACAACATCGATATGGTGTGCCTGCAGCACGAGTACGGAATCTTCGGCGGCAAGGCCGGCAGCCATATTCTGCATCTCTTGCGCGGCTTGAACATGCCGGTGGTAACCACTCTTCACACCGTTCTACGCGAGCCCGACCCTGACCAACTGGCCGTGATGGAGGAGATCGCGGAACTCTCCGATCGGCTCGTCGTCATGAGCCAACTCTCGTCCCAGTTCTTGCAGGAAGTCTTCAAGGTGCCGGGCAGCAAGATCGATATGGTCCCGCACGGTGTTCCAGACCTGCCATTTCTCGATCCTAACTTCTACAAAGACCGCTTTGGCGTGGAGGGAAAAGCAGTGCTGCTCACCTTCGGCCTGCTTTCGCCAAACAAGGGAATCGAAAATGTCATTCGAGCGCTGCCGCAGATTTTGGCCAGACACAAGAACGTTATGTATATCGTCGCCGGCGCTACTCACCCCCACGTTCTGCGTCGCGAGGGGGACAAGTATCGAGCCAGCTTGCAAGCTTTGGCAAGAGAAGTCGGTGTGGAATCGCAAGTGATCTTCCACGACCGTTTCGTGAGTCCTGAGGAAATGGCCGAGTTTATTGGCGCGGCCGACATCTACATTACCCCCTACCAGACCGAGGCACAGGTAGTTTCCGGAACGCTGGCCTATGCGTTAGGTGCCGGTAAAGCCATTATCTCGACTCCTTATTGGCACGCGATCGAGTTGCTGGACGACCGCCGGGGCGCGTTGGTCCCGTTCCAAAATCCCGACGCTATAGGCCTCAAGACGATCGAACTTTTGGATACTCCCGCGATTCGCCACGCCATGCGTAAGCGCGCTTATCTGTTCGCGCGAGACATGGTTTGGAAGAAAGTCGCGCAGGGCTACATGGAGAGTTTCGCCCGAGTTCGCAGTGACCGCGTAGAAACTCCTCGCGTCCAGTTCTCGGCCCGCGCTACTCCCAAGGCGCTCGATCAATTGCCGGAATTGAAGTTCGATCATCTCAACGCCCTGACCGATGACACGGGGGTGCTCCAGCATGCGATCTTCACCATCCCCAATCGTGGAGAGGGCCATACCACCGATGACAACGCGCGAGCTCTGATTTTCGCGGTGATGCTTGAAGGCTTGGCTGGTGCAAATAACCTGGCCAGTGCCAACAACAAAGATGAGCGGGACAAAACAAATTTACTGGCTGCGGATTTCTCCGCCCGCTATCTGGCGTTCCTCGAACATGCGTTTAATCCATCGAACGGCAGGTTCCGTAACTTTCTCGGCTATGATCGCCAGTGGAACGAGCCCATAGGCTCCGAAGATTGCCATGGCCGCGCCTTGTGGAGCCTTGGAACCGTCCTTGGCCGGTCCAGCAATCAAGGCTTGAGAAGCGCAGCTGGGCGTCTGTTCGAATTTTCGCTCCCTGCAGCCGTCGAATTTTATAGTCCTCGCGCCTCTGCCTACACACTTCTTGGAATTCAGGAATATCTCAACTCATATCCGGGAGACCGTGATGCCCAGAAAATCAGGTCCGTGCTCAGCCGGCGCTTGTTCGAAATGTATGAATCCGTTCGCCGGCCCGATTGGAAGTGGTTCGAAGACGTTGCCGCGTACGGCAATGCGAGATTGCCCCAGGCGTTGCTGGTCGTAGGCGCAGCCTGCTCCGACGATGGCATGGTCTCCGCCGGTCTCGAATCCCTGGATTGGTTGATGAAAGCGCAACATTCGGAACCCGACGGTCACTTCATGCCGATCGGATCGCAAGGTTTTTATCACCAGAATGGCGAGAAAGCCCGGTTCGATCAACAGCCCATCGAGGCTGCTGGCGCCGTATCTGCGTGCCTTGAAGCGTTCCGTGTAACTGGCGACAAGCGCTGGCACAGCCAAGCCTGGTCGGCCTTCAACTGGTTTCTTGGCGATAATGATCTCCAGCTTCCTCTTTACGATTCTGTCACGGGCGGCTGCCGCGACGGATTGCATCCGGAACGTGCCAATCAGAACCAGGGTGCGGAATCAACTCTGTCGTTTCTCATGGCCCTCCTGGAAATGCGCACCGCCGGCAATTCCGAACTTAACGGCAAAAAGCGTCCGCCTGAAAGGCTGAAAGATCCCTCATGACGACTCCCGAAACAACCCTTGTCAACATCGGAAGCACGAACTACCCGTCGCTGCTTCTGCGTCACCCGGGCAACCCCATCCTGACGCGCAAGGATTGGCCTTACTCCATCAACAGCGTGTTCAATGCCGGTGCAACCTTGTTGCCGGATGGAACCACTCTGCTCCTATGCCGCGTCGAAGACCGGCGCGGCTTGTCGCACCTTTGCGCGGCACGATCACGAAACGGTGTTGATGGGTGGCAGATCGATCGTGAACCGACCTTGATGCCCGATGCGCACCATTATCCCGAAGAAATCTGGGGCATCGAGGATCCGCGCATCACTTTCGTCCCCGAGTTACAGCAGTATGTGGTCACTTACACATCCTATTCGCGCGGTGGCCCCGGAGTTTCCCTGGCTCTCACCAAAGACTTCCGAACCTTTGAGCGCTATGGCGTCATCATGTCCCCGGACGACAAAGACTCGGCGCTTCTTCCCAGGAGAATCGACGGATACTGGGCTCTGATTCATCGTCCCATGACGAAGCTCGGATCGCACATGTGGATTTCCTACTCTCCCGACTTGCGCCATTGGGGCCGGCACCGGCTCATGCTGGAAGCACGCCGCGGGGCCTGGTGGGACGCCAATAAGATTGGGTTGTCGCCACCACCCATTGAGACTTCGCGGGGATGGCTCGTGTTCTATCACGGAGTGCGCCACACGCCTTCCGGCTGTCTCTACCGTTTGGGCTTGGCCTTGTTCGAGCTCGATAATCCGGAAAAATGCCTGCTGCGAGGCGATTCCTGGATCTTTGGTCCGGAAGCGGAGTACGAGCGCCATGGCGACGTTGATGATGTCGTATTCCCCTGCGGATACACGATGGATCCAGATGGCGACACGCTCAACATCTATTACGGAGCCGCTGATTGCGCGATCGCTCTGGCTCGGGCCAGCGTGCTCTCATTGCTGGAGTGGCTGGATGCCAACGGAAGTTGCGAGCGCCGGCAGCACGCCGCGGATTAAGAATTGACGGAGCGAGAATTGACCTAGCGAGAATTGAGGATTGAGGATTGACGCCCAATGAATTTGCTCTTTTCCGTGTTCCAGTTTGCTATCGGCTGCCATCACCGCCAACGTAGCGCTGTATTCACGATCAAGAAACGGACCTACCAGGTCTGCTTGAAGTGTGGGCAGGAATTCGAGTATTCCTGGGTACTGATGCACCCTGTGCCGTCGCATCTCGCCAGTGGTCCACATCTGCCACTGAACGACACTACAGCAGACGAAGCCCGGGAGAGGTCGGCCGCCGCATAAGCGTCGCAGTCTTAATTCACTTGTGAGCAGTCTTGCTCAGACGCTATAGTTCGCACCTGTCATTGTTAATACTCCTGAGTGTGTAGACGGAGCCACGAACGCCGATTCGTAGCTTCGCTTTAGGTGGCTGCGGTTCGGTTCTAGTAACTCGCAGCGCGGCGACCACATCCAGCCAAACGGTATTCTTCGTCCGTGTGTGCGCCGCCGAACCTTGCGGCGCAACGCGATTCGACCCTGAAAGTCTCGTACCTCAAAGCTACGCTAACACCTTCGGCGGACGGAAGGCGTTAGTCCAAGAGACATTAGTCCGAGAAACATTAGTCCGAGAAACTAAGGAAGGTCAAAGATTATGCCTCTAATTCAATTGCTCGAAGTTCTGATCGTGGTGGGTGTCCTCCTGTGGCTGGTGAATCGATTCATTCCCATGCAGGGGACCATCAAGTCAATTTTCAACGGCATCGTGGTCATTGCCGTGGTTCTGTGGATCCTCAATGTTACTGGGCTGTTTCATTCTCTTCCCAATATCCGCCTGGGCAAAGGATAACGACCCGGCAGGCGATCCCCAGAGAACGCACTCACTAAACGCAACAAATAACGTAACCCGAAGCTGTTTGCCACAAGGAGATACTTTGAAAACCAAGCTGTTACTAACAATCGGAATCACCCTCAGTATGAGCGCGTTTGCTCAAACGAATCCTCAAACAACCGCAGCTGTCGAGCCCATGAGTTCGACGCTGACATTCCGCGTGAACGTAGTCAGCCGCAACGTGCAGGCTGTCAACTATGAGCATCGCAGCGGGTCCAGCAAACTCGACTTCGTCGGCACTGACCTGATGCCCTCAGCGAACGGTGAAGCCAAGGTGAACAGCCGGCGGGGATCGATTGAGATCGACGCGGAATTTGGCGATCTGCGGGAGCCGACGACTTTCGGCAATGAGTATCTGACCTACGTCTTGTGGGCGATTTCTCCTGAAGGCCGCGCCGTCAACCTCGGCGAAGTGTTAGTCGGAGATAACCATCGCAGCAAGCTGCGCGTAACCACCGACCTCCAGGCGTTCGCTCTGATCGTTACCGCGGAACCTTATTATGCCGTGCGGCAGCCGAGCAATTTGGTGGTGCTTGAGAACGTCGTCCGCGAGTCCACCAAGGGAACCACCGAGGCGGTGAATGCAAAGTACGAACTGATGGAGCGCGGCGGCTACATTCCCACCGGCTACCGGTTCGACCCCGTGGTTCTGAATGCCCGGTTGCCGTTGGAATTCTTCGAGGCGCGGAATGCACTGCGCATCGCTCAATCCGAGGGAGCCGAACAGTATGCCAGCGACAGCTATCAGCGTGCCGTAACGTTGACGAACAACGCGGATGAATTTGCAACCAGCCGGCACACCGACACCAAAGAGCTGATCGCGGTGTCTCGCGAGGCCGTGCAAACTTCCGAAGACGCGCGCGAAATCGCCGTCAAGAAACTGGACGAGATACGACTGGCCAACGAGCGTCAGGCATCGAGCGACGCACAAGCACGGTCGCAGGCGCAAGCCAACGATGCGACGCGGCAGAAAGACCAAGCCCAGTCTGACGCGGCGACCGCTCGAGCAGCCACGGCTCAAGCCGACGCAGATGCCGCCAACGCCCGCGCCGCTGCTGCCGCTGCACAAACTGAAGCCGCCCAGGCCCAAACCGATATGGCGAACAACGCAGCTTCGTCAGCCAGCGCAGTCTCCGCGGCCCAGGCGGATGCGGAACAGTCTCGTTTAGCTGCTCAGCAAGCACAGCAGGGCCAGCAAGAGGCGGAGACCGACAAAGCGGCCATGCGAACAAAATTGTCAATGCAGTTGAATTCGATTCTTGAAACGCGTGACAGCGCCCGTGGGCTCATCATCAGCATGTCCGATGTTTTGTTCGACACCGGAAGATACTCGTTAAAACCTGGCGCACGCGAGAAGCTGGCGAAAGTTGCTGGCATTTTGCTCGCCTACCCTGGACTCGACATTGCAGTCGGCGGCTACACCGACAACGTGGGCAGCGACGCGATGAATCAGACGCTGTCTGAAAATCGCGCTGGATCGGTCCGCGATTATCTGGTGCAAGAGGGCGTTGCCACCAGTTCGGTTTCCGCCACAGGCTTCGGCAATACCTTGCCGGTAGCTTCAAACGATAACTCCTCCGGACGCCAGCAGAACCGGAGAGTTGAACTTCTCGTGTCCGGCGACGCCATCGGCAGCCCGGTTAACACGACAACAGGAAGCTTGCAGTAAGCAGGCGTACGTAACCATCAATCAGCATAATTGGAGGCAACACCAATGAAACTATTAGGATTTGCAAGCGCAGCACTTCTGTCTTTGACCTTGATCGCCGCCGCTCCGGTGTTCGCACAGGAGCAGCACGAGGACGAAGCCAAAGCCAAGCCCGCCCAGCAGGAAGATAAATCGCAACCAGCCAAGCCCGGAACGCAAGAAGACAAGACCTCCAAACCGGCAGAGAACAATGCCAAGCAGCAAGAAGACAAGAACGCCACCAAGCCGGCAGACAAAACCGCACAGCAGCGCGCCGGAAATAATGGCGGCGGCCGCATTCCAGCAGACAAATTCAAGGCCAATTTTGGACAACAACACACTTTTCGCGTCACTCAAGCCGAATACGGCAACCGCAGCTTCCAATACGGTGGCTATTCCTTCGGATTCGTTGACCCGTGGCCCAGCAACTGGCTCTACACGCAAAACGTTTATGTCGTCGACATCAACGGCGTGTATTACCTGTGCAACGCATCGTTCCCCGGCGTTAACCTTGCACTCAGCTTCACGCTATAGTCGGTTCGTCCGGCATCGCCTGCGGACCGAACCAGCTTGACCGTGGTCGGCGCGGGTCCATTCCCTGGGCCCGCGCCACTTTTCTTGCCTGCTGCGGCCTGCGCCAACGCGGTCATCCCGGCAAGAAATCGATTCAGCAGCTTCAGTCTAAATGGGCCGAGGGTAGTTGATTGAGAATGCCGCAGACGCCGAAACTGGATTCTCGCGAAGCACATTTTCTTATTCCAGGCGATACGCGCGGACTGTATTTGTTCCTGCGGCATCTCGCGCCGGCTTCTCCACCATCCGCGCCGAAGATAGTGCTCTATGTTCACGGAGCCACGTTTCCCTCGGCACTCTCGATCGCCCACCGCTTTGACGGCCATTCATGGCGAGACGATTTGAACGCAGCCGGTTTTGACGTATGGGGTTTGGATTTCGCTGGCTTTGGAGGTTCGGACCGATATCCAGAAATGTCACTGTCGCCCGAGGGCCAGCCGCCTCTTGGGCGTGCGGAGGAGGCGAGCGGTCAAATTGAAAAAGCCGCGTGTTTCATTCTTGCCCATCATGGCCTGCCGCGCCTGTCCATCATCGCGCACTCGTGGGGAAGCATGCCTGCAGGCCGTTTCGTCGGCGATCATCCTCAATTAGTCGACCGGGTTGTTTTCTTTGCTCCCATTGCACGGCGATCGAATCGATCAAAGCCTCCCGTTCTCCCCGCGTGGCGTTTAGTGTCTCTGGACGAACAGCGAAACCGGTTTGCGGAAGACGTGCCAGCGAACCAATCCGCGGTTCTTTCCCGGCATCACTTCGATGAATGGGGACCGTTGTATCTCGAAACCGATTCGGAAAGCAGAACACGCTCGCCGGAGAGCGTGAAAATACCAAATGGCCCGACGCAGGAAATCGCCGAGGCTCATGCCGGTCATCTCGCCTACGATCCGGCATTCATTACCGCGCCGGTAGCGATCATTCGCGGCGAGTGGGATAGCCTCGTCACCGACGACGATGCGCACTGGCTCTTCCAGGCACTAAAGAGATCCGTAATTAAGCGTGACGTAAAAATCTCAAAAGCTACGCACTTGATGCACCTCGAACAGAGTCGGTTTGCGCTCTATCGCGAGGCCCACACATTTCTAAATGGTGGCGACGACTCTGCTGCGGTAGAAAACGCGAATACGGAGAAATTGGACCCAAGCAATTTACAGCTCACAGCTCAGGAGATCACAGCATGAACGAACACGATTTGGCTCAAAGCACGGCCCCGGCTTCAATTTCAGGTTACGACTATGGGCGCCCCAACTCGGCACATTCTCCAGTTTCCCTGGAAGAAATGCGCCAGATTGAAGCGACCGCGGGATGGAGCGAGGAGGACGCCAGAATACTTCAGCGTCACGGACAAATATTTAAAGACAATGCTGAAGAGATGGTGGATTCCTGGCGTGCAGTAATTGGTTCGCAACCCCACCTGGCAAAATGGTTTTTTGATCCCGACGGCAAACCGGATGAAGACTACAAAGCAAAGATCAGGAAACGATTCGTGCAGTGGGTGCTGGATGCATGCTTTCGCCCGCATGATCAGACCTGGCTGGATTATCAGGAAGAAATCGGTCTGCGCCACGTTCCGGCAAAGAAAAATCTAACCGATGGCGCTCATACGCCCCCGGTCGTGCCGATGCGATACTTGTTGGCTTTTGCCACGATTGTCACCATCGGCACGCGGAAATTTTTTGTCGATCGCGGCCTTTCCTGCGAAGAACTCCAAAAACTTGAAGATGCCTGGGCCAGAACCGTGCAGCTCCATATCACTCTGTGGAGCAGGCCGTATGTGAAAGAAGGCTTGTGGTAGCCGCGAGATCACCATCCATCTGACATCCACAAAAGTGAGCAGTAGTGCACAGACGCGGTCGGCGCCTCCGTGGAATCCTTGTCTCGACGCGTAACCGTTCAATCCAAGCAGCCCGCAGCCGTCAAAGCACAACCGGGCACCCTAAGGATGATCTGGAGAAGGTGGTTCAAAATGCGCAAAATCCGTTTTCTGTTGCTTGCTTTTCTGATCGTGGCCGTACCGGCCATCTCGTTCGCGCAGTTCGGCGTGTCCATCATGATCGCTCCGCCAGCGCTGCCTGTGTACACGCAACCCCTGTGCCCCTCCGCCGGTTATTTATGGACGCCGGGCTACTGGGGTAATGGTGGCGACGAAGGCTATTTCTGGGTCCCGGGTACTTGGGTCGAGCCGCCAATGGTTGGTTTGCTCTGGACTCCCGGTTATTGGGGTTGGGGCGGCAACGCCTTCGCCTGGAATGAAGGCTACTGGGGCCAAAATGTCGGTTTCTATGGTGGTGTTAACTATGGCTTCGGCTACGGCGGTGTCGGCTATGGAGGCGGATACTGGAACAATGGAAATTTCTTCTACAACCGCTCGGTGAGTAACGTGAGCGGCGCGAGCTTCACCAATGTTTACGAGAAGACCGTGATCAACGAAACCACGGTGAACCATGTCAGCTATAACGGTGGCCAGGGTGGAGTTACCGCTCGACCGACTGCGGCAGAAGAGACAGCCTCCCGCGAGCAACACACGCCCGCGACCGCGATGCAAACTCAGCATGTGCACGCTGCCAGCACCAACCACGCGCTCCTCGCTTCCGTGAACCACGGACGTCCGGCCATTGCTGCGACCGCGAAGCCCGGCGAGTTTAGCGGTTCCGGGGTAGTGGCGGCCAAAGAAGCCGGTGCGCCTTACAAGGCCCCCGAGAACAAGGCCACCGAAAATAAGGCAGCCGAAAACAAGGCCGCCGAGGATAAGGCAACAGAGAACAAGGCGGCTGAGAACAAAGCCACCGAAGAAAAGGCAACTGAGAACAAAGCGGC
>PMSZ01000507.1:0-1986 GCA_003168235.1 Acidobacteriaceae bacterium | reverse complement strand
CAAAGCGGCTGAGACTCGTTCCAACGAAAACAAGGCAGCCGCGAACAAGGCAGCTGAGACTCGCTCGAATGACAACAAGGCAGCCGCGAAGAAAGCGCCGGCTCCCCGCACGAATGAGAACAAGTCAGCTCATGCGGAGCCAGCAGCTCATGCCCAGCCCGCACCACGCGCACAACCAGCTCATGCGCAGCCCGCGGCTCATGCACAACCAGCTCCTCACGCGCAGCCAGCAGCTCACGCACAGCCCGCGGCTCGTCAACAGGCTGCACCTCGTCCGAGCGCTCCCGCGGAGAAAAAAGCCCCTGGAAGCAAGGAATGATTTTGCCGGGAGTGGCTGTTTGAACAACTTGAACTTAGTCGCACTGCAAGATAAAGGTAAAGGAGTAAAACATGCTTGGAACTATCTTGATCGTGATTCTGATCTTAGCTCTCTTCGGTGCGCTGCCAAGATGGTCGCACAGTCGAAACTGGGGCTATGCTCCGTCCGGGGGATTGGGTCTCATCCTCTGCGTCGTTGTTATTCTCCTGGTGCTTGGCCGTATTTGAACCATGCATCACCCCGCAACCTCGGCAGGCGCCATCCCCAAGACCTGGCGCCTGCTGCCCATTCGCTGGTTGGCTCTTCTTCTCCTCGTGCTCATGTGCCGCGACCGGGCGTTCGCCTACTCCGTTCTGACGCACGAGGAAATCGTGGACCTGCTCTGGTCCGGCGATATACGGCCGCTGCTGCTGAAGCGATACCCCGGACTGTCAGAAGATCAACTTAATCAGGCGCACGCCTATGCTTACGGAGGCGCCGTCATCCAGGATCTGGGTTATTACCCCTTCGGCAGCGCGGAATTCAGCAACCTGGTGCATTACGTCCGCAGCGGAGATTTTGTTCGCGAGCTGTTAGTCGAAAGCGCCGACGTGAATGAGTATGCCTTCGCTCTGGGCGCGTTGGCACATTATGCATCGGACATTAACGGACATCCTGCAGTCAACCAGTCAGTGGCCATCGAGTATCCAAAACTACGTGCGAAGTTCGGCAAGTCGGTGGTGTACGCCGAGAACAAATCGGCCCACCTGAAAACCGAGTTCGGCTTCGACATGTTGCAGGTAGCGAAGAATCGTTACGCTCCGCAGCAGTATCACGATTTCATTGGATTCCAGGTGTCAAAGCCACTGCTGGAGAAAGTGTTCCCCGTGGTATACGGATTGCAGTTGAAAGATGTGCTTGCTCATGAGGATCTCGCCATCGGCTCCTACCGGTTCTCTGTCAGCCGGATGATCCCGGAGATGACCCAGGTCGCGCTCCAGACGCATAAGAAAGACATGATGCGCGAGCAACCCGATTTCGCAAAACAAAAGTTCCTCTACCGCCTTTCGCGCTCCGATTATCAAAAGGAGTGGGGAAAGAACTACACCAAGCCTGGACTCGGAACGCGGATTCTCTCCACCCTTTTGCGCTACGTGCCGAGAATAGGTCCCTTCAAGGGGCTAGGCTTCAAGAACCCGACCCCGCAGACGGAAGACTTGTATTTCAAGAGCATCAATTTGACTGTCGACCGTTACCGGGCCTTACTCCACGCCGTGGGCACTGACTCGGTCCTCCTTCCCAATTGTGATCTTGATAGTGGCTATCCCACAAAGGCCGCGGAGTACTCGCTCGCCGATGAAACTTATGCGAAGCTGCTGGGGAAGTTATCGAGTCACAAGTTCGACGGAACAACTCCGGAGTTGCGCGCTAACCTTCTCGACTTCTATTCCGACCTCTCGTTACCGATCGAGACTAAGAAGGATCATGTGCGCTGGCAAGGCGTGCTGGCTGCGTTGGATCAGTTGAAGACCGCGGCCCCTGTGCCGACGCCAGCGGGCAGATCTACCCAATAATCTGGCGCACTTGTCGCCAGACGGGCAGTTACCGTTCGCCAATTGCTTTTTCTACGGCCTCGGCTGCGGAGAGCTTGCGGTCCCTGTGTGGCTCGCTGCGCGGGGCACCCGTGT
>PMSZ01000080.1 GCA_003168235.1 Acidobacteriaceae bacterium | reverse complement strand
ATTGCTTTCTTCGTCAATTACTGGCGGCAAATTGTGGGCCAGAAGGACAAAGAGGATTTCGCCCAAGAAGTGAAGGACTGGACGCATAAAGCCCCGGACGAAGTGTTGAACGACAAAACGATCTTCAAAACGGATCAGTAGTAAACTCCCTACAGAGCCGACATCCGGCAACCGATGCGTTTGCGCAAAAAGTGCGTCCGCTTTTCCGGCGGCAGCGCCAACAGCCGCCGGATCTGATCGCGCAGCGCCAGCTCGCTCTCCTTCTTGAGCGCTTCGAGTCTAGCTTTTCGAGTCAGTCGAGGTTTCCGCAAGAATCTTCTCCAGAATTTCGAGCACCGCCAAATCCCGCGGCCGGCCCGCCGCTCTCTTGCTCTTGATGATATCGGCCAAGGGCGCCACTCTAACCCGGATTTCTCATCGATAGAACCGCCGTTAAGCACCATGTATAAGTGGTGTCATTAGCTGGACGTAGACGTAGGCATTTCCGGTTCTGGCGGAGTTTACTGCGAGCCGTTGCGTCGAAAAAGCGGGCGAACCCAAGATATGCATCGCTTTTCCGGCCGTCGGCGAGCCTATTCGCAGCGTCAACAAAGACAGCATAGACACAGGCTTCCCCTTGGCGTTCGAGTCTGGCAGGGTTGGAACGTGTGGATTGTGGTGAGCGGCAGCTACGAAGAGACGCAGCCCGCCTCGATCTGGGTGAGCACGCTGGTGAATAGATCGGCATACGGATAGTTCCCGGACAGTGAGATCCAGACCTTGCGCACGGTCACGCGAATCTGCGCGCCAATCTTGAGTAACTTCAGCCGGATGGTCCCACACTGCGCCTTCTCCAACTCCGTGCCCGCCAGCGCCGTCCGCAGCCTCTGCATCAGGACATAAGTGATCGAAGAGAAGTACAGCCGCAGTTGATTCGACCACATCTTGCCCGTGCTGGTGCGATCCGCGAACAGATCCAACTGCTGCTCCTTGATGCGATTCTCCGGACACTCGCCGCGCGCGCAATAGACTTTCTCATATAACTCCTGGGNNCCCATTTCTTGTGACGACAACGACGTCACTACGAAACGGGGATTGGCTCCTTTGTCCAGGTGTTCCGCCTTGGCGATCACGCGCCGCTCGCAGCTCCAACTGTCCTGGGTGGTATAGAGGAACTCAGTGAACACGCGAGCGGGCGCTTTCGTTTCCTGGTACTGCCTCTCAGCTTCCGCCATCTGCGCCTCGATCAATTTCTTCAAACGCGCATTCTGCGCCAGCCCGAAGATATACTCAATGCCTTGGCTCCCGCACCATGCCATCAATTTCTCGCGGCAGAAGCCCCCGTCGCCCCGCAGCCAGATCTTCACCGCCGGCCAGCGCTGGCGAATGCGCGCCACCACAGGCTCCAACTCTTCCACCGAATCGGCCGAGGCATCGATGTTGGACATCCGCAAGCGGGAACACAACAGATGTTCTCCGCAAAACACGTACAGCGGCAGATAGCAATAATCGTGGTAGTGGCCGTGATAGAAGCGCCCTTCCTGATTGCCGTATAGGGTGTCATCGGTCGCATCCAAATCCAGAATGATTCTCTCCGGAGCTAGTTCATGCGCCTCCAGGAATAAATCGACTAGCAGCGCATCAATGCTCTCCAGGTCCACCCCGATCTTCTTGGTCTCCGGTTTGTCCGAGTCTTTCTGGCGGGGACTGCCGTCGTAGTCTGGCTCGGTCAACTCCAGACGGTTGAGCGTGCTTTTGCCGGCCAACGCCTTGCCGCGATCTTGCTCCCGCCGCCGTTGTTCGCCCTTCACGTCGTTCTTGCCCAGAGCCACGGCCAGCATCGGATCGCTGCGCAATTGGTCGTGGTCGTTGAGATCCTCATAACCCAGCGCCAACCCGAACACGCGCTGCGCGATCAGATCCAACAGCGGGTGCTCGACTTGCTCGGCGCAGCGGTAGTCGGTGAAGCAAGCGGCGAACCTCTGCACGATCCCAGTCCGTTGTTCCATCTGCTTCAACAGCAACGCTCCCCCGTCGGAGGTGATGTCGCCCCCGTCGAAGCGCCAGACCAGTTCCCGCCCTCCCAAGTTCTGCGGCGTCTCCAGCGGCTGAGGGAGCGGATTGAATCGTCTCGGAGCATGGAGCGGCGTGATCACTAATCCCATGCCAGTCAAGGCGCCGGGCACGAGGCGAAAGTAACATATGCTCGCGAGAATGTTTGGGCTTCTTTCGTCACTTTCTGTATTACTACCGTAAGTAACGACTCGTGAGAACCTATACCCATCATGCCTTCGCGCAAAACGCCCGTCGCCGCCCGCCCTGAAGCAAACCAGCAACGCTTCCGCCAAGCCCTGCAAGAACTCCAGCAAATCGACTACTTCCTAAAGGGAACCGTCTTGAAGCGAATGATGAAGTGCGGACGGCCGCAATGCGCCTGTAGCCGCGACCCGGCCAAACGTCACGGCCCGTATTTCGAATGGACCTATAAGGTCAAGGGCAAGACCGTCAACGTGAAGCTCAGCCCGCAAGCCGCGCCCTCTTACAAAGCCGCCACTAAACAGCACCGCAAACTCAAGATCGTTCTGGCGAGGTTGGAGCGCCTATCGAAAGCCGCGCTCACCCATCTGGCGAAGCAGGCAGACAATACCGACTGACCGCGGAAGAAAGTCCCGTCGGGGCCCGTAAAAACAGGCTGTTTTTCCCTAATCCAGCCCGCAATCGCCTATCCCGCCTGTTATCTGCCGATTGCCAGCTCGGCTGCCAAAATCGATGAGAAATCCGGGTTAGTCCCTCCTGGCCTTGAGCACCCGGCGCAGATAGTCGTGTCGGAAGGGTACGCCGAAGTATTCGGCGCCCTCATCCCACGTCGGATCGACGACCAAGTTGTCTGAGTTGATGCACCAGGCGTGCGCCACTGTGTGCATGGCAATCCACCTGTTGACGGCGTAACCCTCCACGTACATGTAGATGTCAGGCTTCCGAAGCGCCAGTGTCGCGGCGTTGCGGAAGCATTCGCGCGATCGCCCCATCCGGACTCCGCGTGGCAATGTGGCGTATTCGAATGAACGGCCATTCTTGAGGATGAAGTCGGCTTCGCTGGTGTACGCATCGCAGCGCTCGCCGGCCACGGCTTGGCGGCTGAAAGCGTCCGCCCAGGATTCGAGGAATTGGCGGGTGGTGCCCGCTGCGGTCTCGCCTTGTCGTAGCCGAGATAGCCCACTCTCGATGCAGGTCCAGTGACAGATGAGGCCGTCAGCCAGCGCTGGTTCTTCGGAATCGAGTGGTGGAACGAGCCCGGTCCTATCGCCGGCGCGGATCGCGCGCTTACATAGAACGCACCGTTGGCCGATCCCAGGATGGTCGGCTCGGAGCGGCGACGACTTTCGAAGTCCCAGCGTCCGCAAATTCATCCGAATTCCCTTTAACGAATAATACCGCCGCGCGGAAGGCGTGCGCCTTACCCGCATCCCGAAACGCGGGCGCGTTTGGGAAACTCCGCGCAGCCTGCGTACGTTACTGCGCAGATCTGGGTTGCCCGCGCATAACGCCGCGGTTCATCCAAAACGCACCGCGCGATTCGATTCTTAGCGCAGCCTTCGATTCCGTGCCGGCTGCGCTGATGAAGGTAGAGATCGGTGTCCGGTNNTGTCTCGAAGAGGAGGTTTGATGAGAACGCTGTACTACGTCAACGCGGGCGCGAGTTGGTTCGGGTTCTACCTCGATGAAGGAGCGTTAGCTCTGGCAAACGATGGCGCCCGATTCAATTCGTTTGGTGCAGTCCTGGCCTGGGCCGGTGAGCACGATTTCGAGTTCGTTGCCAAATGCGAGCCGGAAGGATCGGCGCGCGTCGCGACTGAGATGCGTCGGAACGGAGGTCGAATATGAGCGAAGTTGAGATCACAACTGACGGTTCGTGCCTCGGGAACCCCGGTCCCGGAGGCTGGGCGTGCATCCTTCGGTGCGGTCAGCATGAGCGGGTGCTGCAAGGTGGTGTGGCGGACACGACCAACAATCGGATGGAACTGATCGCCGCCATTGAGGGGCTGCGGGCTTTGAAGCGTGCCAGCCAGGTCACCGTGCTGACCGACTCCGAGTATGTACGCCGGGGAATCACCGAGTTCCTTCCGAGGTGGAAGGCCAACGGCTGGCGAGCCTCCACTGGAAAGCCAGTGGTGAATCGGGATTTGTGGGAGGAGCTCGAGGAGTTGGCCGGCTACCACGAGGTGACGTGGATACACGTCCGAGGACACTCCGGGCAACCGAATCACGAACGGTGTGACTCGTTGGCGGTCACGGCTGCGCGTTCGGCAAAGCGAGACGCTGCTCGGGCTTGATTGGGGCGACGCCGAAATAAAGGAGGTGCCCAGGTCGCCGACACTCTAAACACTCGTTCTTAGGCGGGGTAATCGTCGCAAACCTGCCTCTATCGAAATCTGCTGGGCGCATCTACGGATCGGACGTGATACAGCCAAGTGGGACACGGAGGCCCCTGCCGCGCCTTGCCGGAATCGCAA
>PMSZ01000446.1 GCA_003168235.1 Acidobacteriaceae bacterium | reverse complement strand
ATCGTCGGGAGCAATGCGACCGTTGGCAGTGGCCAGAATGCCACCGGGTGGATCGTAAACGCGCGGCATCTCGTCGAAAGGAATCCATCCCTTCCACTCGTGGGCATCGTCGCTGCCGCTGACCGGCAGGCTGCCATCGCCCGCGGCGCGGATAGGCACGCGTCCGGTTGCCTGATAACCGATGTGGCCATCGATGTCGGCGTACATCACATTTTGTCCGGGGGCGATGAAATTCGAAAAAGCCTCGCGAAATTGGTCCCAATTCTGAGCCGAGTCGACGTTGAAGAAAACCATACCGACACCGTCTTGCAATGTCCAGCGGAGGGCGATCTTGCGTGTCTCACCGGGAAGCAGCTCGGTGATGATTGGACCGTGGCGCGTTGTGATCACGTCGAGGGTCACGTCGGGTTTGCCTTTGACGTGGATGGTCTCGTGGCGATGCTGTGCGTCTACCCATCCCGCCGGAGTTTTGTATTGGCCCTGCGGGTTGAACTCTTCGATGAAGTCGTCTTCGACGGTTGCGCCGACGTTGGTGAATCCCCATCCAATGCGCTGGTTGTGGCCGACGATCACGAACGGGACTCCGGGTAGGGTTACGCCGGCGACGTCGAAGTTGCCGCCGGTTGTTTTCAGATGCGCCGCAAACCACAAATTCGGCATCTGGTGGTCGAGATGCATATCGTTCGAAAGCAGCGGCTTGCCTGAAACCGTATGTTGACCGGATACGACCCAATTATTCGACCCGGGACCGAACAGATCGGCCTCTTCCTCAGCAAACTCAGAAAACGGCGAGGTTAATGCGGACGGCGGCGCGGAAGGCAGCGTGGAAATCATGTGATTGTTTTCGCCCTCAGGCTCGACTTCTTCGTCGTCATCGTCTTCGTCGTCGCCGCTTTTTGCGTCGGGATTTTCTTCGATCCGCCGGACCTCAGTTGGAGGACGGTCGCGCCAGGAGGAATTCACATACAGGTCCGCCGTCAGTTCGGGGCCGAGCTTGGCCAGGATTTTTTCGCGCGTAAGAGGAGGCGGGTTCTTGTAGTGGTTCAAATCCTGCACCATGCGCGCGCCGACCAGCATGGAATCGGTCACAGTCCAGGGGCGCGGAGCGTATTTCATGGCGCGGAATTCGAGCGAGAGCCGGTCGCGGTGCGAGTTGAGAAACGCGTTTACTCCGCGGGCATAAGCCTCGAAATAGATCCGGTCGCGCACGGAAATATTCTTCTCGGCAGATTCGGCCGCCTGGCGCAGGCCGAGAATCCGTTCTTCGCGATCCATCCTGACCGTGGCTTCGCCGATCACTTCTGAGAGTTCTCCGGCGGCAGCGCGGCGCATCATGTCCATCTGCCAGAGCCGGTCTTGCGCGGTGACGTAGCCTTGGGCAAAAAACAAATCTTCGAGCGAGGCGGCTTCGATGGTTGGAACACCGTGCTCATCGCGTATGACCCGAACCCTGGCTGAAATCCCCGGCACTGAGATACTGCCATCCAGTTGCGGCAGCGGAGAGCGCATGATCGCGTAGAGCCACCAGATGGCGGCGATGAGCGCCACCAGCAGCACGCAGGAGACGTAGTAGAGTACGCGGAGGGCGGGATGGCGGCGGTGAATTTCAGGGAGCGAAGCGGTAGAAGACATTACTCAAAGATTGTAGGGATGTGCGGTGTCTGTGACAACCGCGCAACAGGATGGTCCTGATGACCGTCGGAGTTACTTCAGCGCCGCCGAAGGTGAGTCTTCCAAATTGAGCCCGAAGCGAAACCAGTAGTCAGGCTTGGGAGGAGGCGGAAACTTGGACTGATCGCTCGGTCGAGGGAAATTCATTTTCCCGAGGATGCAAGAACCAACAGGATTGAGGCCGACAGTTATGACCGTCTGGGGCGTGCCGTCTTTTCCAATCTTGAGTAGAATCTCGAACTCCCCGTTAAGGTAGCCGCCAGATTCTTGTGTGCAAGCGGGAATGAGGGCCGCAAACTTTTCGTTAACGGCGACGTTGTAGCGCTGACCTTCAGGTGTGCGCGCGTCGTCCTCCGCAGATTGCTCTTCCGGGGTCTTCGCATGCATGGCGTGCGCGACTTGCGAGGCCCATGCTTTGATCGATTCGAAATAGGCCGAAGTCTGCCAGACCTCTTCGCTCCATTGGTCTCCGATTCGAGCGAGCATCTTGTTCGCGGCCACGGGGTCGTTGAAGCTTGCGGCCATGCGAGCCAGCAGGTTCCAGTTTTCCAGCGAGGTGCCGTTGTGCTTTTCGATGGCCGCGAAGCCGCGCTGGATTCTTGGCCAGGAGAGTTTTAGTGTCTGGTCACCACCACAGTAGCAAAGCAGCGTACTCGCTATCTGAAAATACAAAATATCGCCCGCTTCTCCGCCGACGCGATCGGCGCTGTTTTGCACGAACGCTTCGGCTTGTCCTGTTTCTCCACCCCATTTCGGCAGGATCGAGTTCGCATAGAGGCGGTAATAGTAGTAGTAATCCGGTGCGAACGCGACGGCCTGCTCGAACAGAGCCTGCCTGGCGTTTGGTTCCCAGTCTTGAGCCAAGGCCACGTATTGCATAGCGACATACCACTCGGGGCATTTGACCGAGAGAGTGGAGGCTTGTTTGAGGACTAGTCTTGCTTGTGCAGCGCGCTCTTTGAACAGCCTCCATCCGCTGCTGCTGACGGTTTCGCTCTCTCCATCGCCACGTGCGTCCCAACCATAGCTGACATAGGATTCCGCCAGCGCTACGCGCGCGGTAATCGAGCGGGGCCTCGCTGCAGTCCACTCTTTTACCAGGCTCATATGCAAGATCCAGTCCTGCTGGGTCGCATGTAGCGGAGGCTTCTCTAGAGCGGAGTAAATCGTGCGGAGCTTCCACATTCCTCCTGGGAAAGTTTCCTTGTGAGAGCGGGCGGAATCGGCAAGGCAATCCAATTGCACGAACTTTCGTCGTCTAAGCAGGCCAGATATTGTTTTCTTGTAGGTAGAGCGGGCATCGGCATCGGTACCGGCATCGCCGTTCAAACCGGCAGCCTCGGCCGGTGTAAGACCGCACGGCACTGCCGTTGGTTGCAAGGCATGAGCAAACCTGCAGACCGCAATCGACAGGAAGAAAAATAGTGCGATTACGTGAATGCTATAGTTCGCAGCCAGCTGTGTGCGAGATAACGACCCTACTGCGTTTTGCCTCATATGACCGGCCGCCTCTAGGAATAAACCTAACGAAATGGGCACTAGGACTAAAGTTACCGCGGACCATGGACTGCGGGCCCACGTGGTTGTGTGCCGGTTGGCGTAACGGGTTCTCGCGCTTTATCATGTTGTCGACCGCTTGCTCACCATGTTGCAGAAACGAATCGACGATCAGCCGAACATCTCGCCAGAGAACGTCCTCGAGGCCGAGGGGATTTTTCTGCGGCATCTTAAACGCGTCGGCTTGAAGCAGACCGGACAGCGCAGCGCCATTCTGCGGACTTTCCTTGAAACCCGGGAACATCTTTCGATCGACGAACTGCATCGGCTGGTCAGGAAAACCGATCCACGCATCGGATTCACCACCGTTTACCGGACCCTGAAGCTGCTGGCGGGGTGTGGGCTGGCGAGCGAGGTAGCTTTTCACGCCGGCATCGCGCGTTACGAACATCAGTACAACCGGCGCGGGCATCATCACATGGTCTGCACCGAGTGCGGCG
>PMSZ01000456.1 GCA_003168235.1 Acidobacteriaceae bacterium | reverse complement strand
TTCGTTCGGGATGACAAATCTTGAGGAGTTTTGAGACCCAACCCACAGGCCGACTAAGTTGCTACGCCGGCTCGTTCTCCGGTTTCCAGCGCAGCACGGGCTTACGGGCGGCGGCGGTTTCATCGAGACGGGAAATGCGCGTGTTGTGCGGAGCGTCTAAGACATACTGCGGATCTTCTTCTACTTCTTCTGCGATCGACTTCATGGCCTCGATGAAGAGATCCAATTCTTCTAAAGGCTCGCTCTCGGTAGGCTCGATCATGAGCGCTCCGGGAACGATCAGCGGGAACGCTGTAGTGTAGGGATGGAATCCGTAGTCGATCAGCCGTTTCGCCAGATCCATGGTCTTGACACCTTTTTTCGATTGCAGCTTGTCGCTGAAAACCACTTCATGCATCGACGGCGTCGAGTAAGGCAAATCGTAAACGCCTTCGAGGCCCTTGCGAATGTAATTGGCGTTGAGCACCGCGTCTTCGGTGGTCTGGCGCAAGCCGTCGGGACCGTTGGCGAAGATGTAAGCAAGAGCGCGAATGAACATTCCGAAGTTGCCATAGAATGCGCGCACGCGCCCGACCGACTGAGGACGGTTGTATTCGAAACCCAAAGTGCCATCGGGCTTGGTGATGACGACAGGAGTCGGCAGAAACGGCGCGAGATGTTTCTTTACCGCGACCGGTCCGGAGCCGGGGCCACCTCCGCCATGCGGCGTGGAAAAAGTCTTGTGCAAATTCAGATGCATGACATCGACGCCGAAATCGCCGGGGCGCGCCTTGGCAACCAGCGCGTTCATGTTGGCGCCGTCCATGTAGAGCAGTCCGCCCTTTTCGTGCAGCAGGTCGGCGATCTTGTGGATCTCCTGCTCAAAAACGCCGAGCGTGTTGGGATTGGTCACCATCAGCGCCGCGACATCTTCATTCATCTGCGCCGCCAGCGCGGAAACGTCGATCATGCCGCGGTCGTTCGACTTCAAATTTTCGATGGCGTAGCCGACCGTGGCCGCGGTTGCGGGATTTGTGCCGTGAGCTGAGTCAGGAATCAGAATTTTCTTGCGCGCGTTGCCGTGCGACTGGTGGTAGGCGCGCACCATCAGCAATCCCGTCAGCTCACCCTGCGCGCCGGCCGCGGGTTGCAGCGTGATCGCGTCCATGCNNTGTACTTCATGGTGCAGGAGCCCAGCGGATACATCCCAAGATCGATCGCGTAATTCCAGGTAGAAAGCCGCGTGAAGTGGCGGATGATTTCAATCTCGCTCACTTCGGGCATGTTGCCGAGATCTTTTCGTTCTTGTGAACCGAGAAGTGCCCTGGTATCGACTTCAGGAACGTCGAGCGGCGGCAACTTCCAAGCGGCTTTGCCGGGAGATGATTTCTCGAAGATCAGGCCTTCGTTCTGGCTGATGTGGCGCGTGGCTTTGCGGGTCATGTGCTTCATCGCGCCACCTCCTCGATCTCGGCCTCTTTGCCGGGTTCGGAGCTGCGAACCGAACGCTCGCTCTCGGCCACTAGTCCGACCGCGGTGTCGATCATGGAACGCGTCGTTAGTTCCGTGCAGCACCACAGTGCGGCGTTGCCCAGTTCGGGATAGAACTTCTTCAGCGGGAGACCGCCGACAATTTTGTATCCCAGCAACCGCGAGTTGATCGCGTAAGGACTCTCGCTGGTCTCAACCACAAATTCGTTGAATCTTGGCGCGCCCGCAAACAGCACTTTGGCGTGTTTGCCAAACTGAGCGGCAGCGTAAACGGTCTTGGCCAAGTTCTGCTTCGCCAATTCCCGCAGCCCGACCTTGCCATACACAGTCATGAATATATTCACCATGAGCGCGACCAGCGCCTGATTGGTGCAAATATTCGAAGTCGCCTTCTCGCGACGAATATGCTGCTCGCGCGTGGCCAGCGTCAGCACGAATCCGCGCTTGCCATTCTTGTCGACGGTCTGGCCGGCGAGCCGTCCTGGCATCTGGCGAACGAATTTTTCTTTGGTCGCGAGCACTCCGCAGTACGGGCCGCCGAAACCAAGCGGCACGCCGAAAGATTGTGCTTCCATGGCCACGATGTCGGCGTTGCGCGGCGGCTCGACAATGCCGAGCGAAACCGCCTCGGCAATCGAGACAATCAGAAGCGCTCCGCGTTTGTGGGCGATTTCGGCAATTGCCTCAACATCTTCAATCGTGCCAAAGAAATTCGGCGACTGAATCAACACGCAGGCGGTATCGTCGCCGACGACTTTTTCGAGTTCCTTCAGATCGATGCGGCCCGAGTCAGCGAACCCGACGGTGGTCAGCGGAATCTCCTGGTGGGTGGCGTAGGTGGTGAGCACTTCGCGATACTCAGGATGAACGCTGCGCGCAATCACCGCCCCATTCTTCCCGGTCACGCGCACCGCCATCATTACAGCTTCGGCGGCAGCGGTTGAGCCGTCATACATCGAAGCGTTGGCGAGATCCATGCCGGTGAGTTCCGAGATCATCGTCTGGAACTCGAAGATGGCCTGGAGCGTTCCCTGAGCAAACTCGGCTTGATACGGAGTGTAAGACGTCAGGAACTCGCCACGCTGCACCAGGGCATCGATCACGACCGGGCGGTAGTGGAAATAAGCGCCAGCTCCGAGAAAACTGGTATAACCTTCGCCGTTTTGTTTGGCCCGCTGTTTGAACCAGTCGACGATTTCCGATTCCGCCATTTGCCGCGGAATCTCCAGATCGCGCGCCAGCCGATACTCGGCCGGAATCGGAGAAAAAAGTTCGTCGACAGAGCGGATGCCGATCGCCTTCAGCATGGCGGCGCGGTCCGCGGGAGATTTAGGCAGATATCTCATAGCAACCTTTAATTGGATGTGAACAGCGGGTGAAACGATTGCAGAGGTGCGAGGTCAGATTGCAGAGGTGAAATTCTCGGCTTCCAGCAGCCATCAATGAGGGCGAGCCCTTCAATTCTGCAATCTGACCTCGAACCTCTCCAATTGTCCTCAGTGTCCCGCCTCCTCGCTGGCAAATTTCTCATAGTCTGCGGCGCTCAGCAGCGCGTTCATTTCCGCCGGATCTTTGATCTTGATTTTGAGCATCCAAGCGCCGTGCGCGTCTTTGTTCACCTGCTCGGGCGCAGTGGCAAGAGATTCATTCACGGCAGTCACCGTGCCAGAAACCGGAGCGTACAGATCGGAAACGGCCTTGACCGACTCCACCGTGCCGAAGGTCTTGCCCGAGGAGATTTCCGTGCCCACTTTGGGCAGCTCGACGAACACGATATCGCCGAGCGAATCCTGCGCGTGGCTGGTGATGCCGATGGCACCGTCGGCGGTGATCCATTCGTGCTCTTTGGTGTACTTGCGGTCGGTTGGGTAGGACATTTGTCGCTTCGCTCCTGGCGGTTCGCTGTTGGTCGTTCGTCGTTCGTCGTTCGCTCGTTGGGCCCACCCTAAACGTCGCAAAAGGCGCGACGTTTAGAATGGGGCACCCACGGTAGTTAAGATTTTTTCGGACGCTTATAAAACGGCGTTGGCACCACTTGCGCCTTGACGCCCTGGCCGCGAATTTCCACTTGCACCGTATTCCCGATCGCCGCCTGCTCCGGCGGAACGTAGGCGAGCGCAATATTCTTTTTCAAAAACGGCGCCGGAGAGCCGCTGGTGACATAGCCAATTTCACGTCCGCCGTTGTCGAGCACTTTGTAGCCATCGCGAGCGATTCCGCGATCAACCATTTCGAGGCCGACCAGCGTTTTCTTCAAGCCTTGAGCTTTTGCCTGCTCAAGTGCGGCGCGGCCGATAAAGTCGGGCTTCTCCATCTTGCAGAAACGGTCGAGTCCGGCTTCCCAGACGTTGATCGTGTCCGAGATTTCGTGTCCGTAGAGCGGAAGCTTGCCCTCGAGACGAAGCGTGTTGCGCGCTCCCAACCCGCACGGAACCGCGCCAAATTCCTTACCCGCGTCAAGAATTGCGTACCACACGCGCGCGCTTGTCTCTTCATCCGAGGGAATATAAATCTCAAAGCCGTCTTCGGCGGTATAGCCGGTACGCCCCATCAGGATATTTTTCAACCCGCATAAACTTCCGCGGGTCACCCAATAAAATTTCACCGCGCTCAAGTCGGCGTCGGTCAACTTTTGCAACAGGTCGACGGCCTTCGGCCCCTGGATCGCAATCTGCGTGAAGTCGTCCGATAGGTGCTCAACCTTGCAGTCAAACTGACGCGTGTTATCGCGGACGTTATCGCGAACCCAGTTGAAGTCTTTCTCGCGGGTGCCGGCGTTAATCACCAACAGATATTCATCTTCGCCGAGGCGATGAACGATCACATCGTCCACGAATGTTCCTTGCGGATAAAGCAACGCCGAATATTGCGCCTGGCCGATGGCGAGGCGCGACGCGTCATTCATCGAAATATGCTGCACGGCGGCCAGCGCCTCGCGGCCGGCCAGACGAATGTCGCCCATGTGGCTGACGTCGAAGATGCCAACTCCGGTGCGCACCGCCATGTGCTCGTTGACGATGCCGCAACCGATGGCGGCGGGATACTCGACCGGCATGTCCCACCCGCTGAACTCCACCATTTTCGCGCCCATCTGGCGATGGACGGCATTCAGCGCAGTCTTGCGCACGTTTTGCGGAGCCGCGAGCGGCGTGGCTTCAACAACGGACAAGCAGAACCTCTATCGAGATCATCAGCCTCGGGTTCCGACAGTGGCTGGGCCGGCGGAATGTGGAACTGTTTAAGTTAACACAGGTCACGAGGCAGGTGTCAGGTCTCAGGTNNCTCAGGTCTTAGGTCTTAGGTCGCGGGGTATCAGGAAAATCACAATCGAGGAACGGGAGTGCGGCGAGGCCGGGGTTGCCTTCCTGAGAATTCAGACCCGACCTCAGACCTAGGACCTGCTTAGACCTGAAGCCTGCTTGTGACTTCGGTTACGTTTCTTCGCGGGGAACGCGGCACTACACTGCAATCATGTCCTCGAAACCGGGCCTTCGGCAGATTCTCTGCGCCCAATGCGAGCAGCCCGAAAAAAGCTGCTGGTGCGAAAAATTTTGTGTGTTGTGTCAGTCCGAACTTGACGTGCGTCTGTGCACCGACGGACTGCTCTACTGCGACCCCTGCCGCACTGCCTGCGATTACAAAACAGCGAACTGACTGGAACCAAGCCCGGCAGGTTAAGAGCGGAAGTCGTCTGCCGCACCCGTCTGCCGACTCCTTCTGCTGCCCCGGTCTGCTGTTCCGACCTAGCGCCCCGATGGAGCGGCCGCCGTTTTCTCCGGTGTGGGCGCCGTTTTGTCTGGAGACGCGGCGCTAAGCCGTGTCAGGAACGGGAAGAACGGCGTAACTTCAAACGGCATCTTCTCCGCCGCGCTGGTGATGGCAACTGGCTTGGTCTTGATCAGATCAAGCTGATCGGTCCATGCATCGATCCTGACGCGTCCGACGAGCGGCA
>PMSZ01000289.1 GCA_003168235.1 Acidobacteriaceae bacterium | reverse complement strand
CGGTTCATGCAGAAATCGATGTCGATATCGGGCATCGAAATTCGCTCGGGATTCAAGAACCGTTCAAATAGCAGCTCGTGCTGCAGCGGATCGATGTCGGTAATCCCCAGGGAATACGCGACCAGCGCGCCCGCCGCCGATCCGCGCCCCGGTCCCACCGGAATGCCGTGTTCGCGCGCGTAGCGGATGAAGTCCCAGACGATGAGGAAGTATCCGGCAAACTTCATCTGCTGAATAATCGCGATCTCACGCGCCAATCTCTGTTCATAATCGGCGAGCGAATGCTTCAGCCGGCCCTGGCCGGAGAGACGACGCAGGCTCTCCATGCGCCGCGCGAATCCTTCTCGCGTGATGTGCTCAAAGTAACTGTCGGGAGTGAATCCGTCGGGAACGTCAAAGTGCGGGAACGGGTTGGGCACCTTCTCCAAATGAAGATTGCAGCGTTCGGCAATATCGAGAGTGCGGGAAAGCACCAGCGGAGCGTCCTTGAACACACGCAGCATCTCTTCGCCGTTCTTGACGTAGAACTGCGTGCCCTCGAACTTCATCCGGTTGGTTTCCAGGATTGACTTGCCCGTCTGTATGCAGAGCATCACGTCCTGCGCGTGGGCGTCGTCTTCGCAAAGATAGTGACTGTCGTTGGTTGCGACCATCGGCAGGCCAAGGTCTTTTTCCAGCTGAAACAATCCGGAGTGGATGCGGTGCTCCATCTCCAACCCCTGGTCCTGAATTTCCAGAAAAAAGTTCTCTTTGCCGAAAAGATCACGGTAGAATCCCGCCGCCGCGCGAGCCGCGTCGTAATTCCCTTCCGTTAAACGCTCTGCCACTTCGCCCTTCAGACATCCGGAAAGCCCGATGAGTCCGCGAGAATGTTCCGCCAGGAACTTCTTGCTCACGCGTGGCTTGTAATAGAAGCCGTGCAGCGAGGCTTCCGACGTGATCTTCACCAGGTTGCGATAACCTTCTTCGTTTTCGGCCAGCACCAGCAGGTGGTTGTAGGTGTCGCCGTCGGGAGGAGTGCGCGCAATAACGTGGTCGTCTTTCTTGCAAATATAAAGTTCGCATCCTACGATCGGCTTCACGCCGACTTTGTGCGCTGCATTCACAAAATGCACTGCGCCAAAAATATTGCCGTGATCGGTCATGGCGACCGCGGGCATGCCCAACTCGTGGACGCGCTCGACAAGTTTTTCAACGTCGCAAGCGCCGTCGAGCAGAGAATAATCGCTATGCAGATGCAGATGGACGAATTGGTTTTGGGCCATGAAGCTTTTAGCGAATCTATTTCATTCTACCGGCTGGAGTAAATCGCGCAACGCCTGAAAGTTGTGCAAATTCAGGGCGCGCTTGAGGACAACAAGCTACTGCGGAATTTGAAAATCGACGCCGCGATCGTCATTCATCTTGACGGTAGCAGGAAGATCGAGCTGGGCGAGTGGAATTTTTTTCGCCGCCTGATCGTTCAACACCCAGAGAGTTCCGCCAGCGATCGCATAGTTATGCACTTCTTCAACGTGCTGGTCACGGAAAACCAGCGCCGTCGCCGGTTCCTCTTGCTTGGGACGATTGCGCGCTTCGACGTCGGCCTGCAAGCGATCAATCTTTCCGTTTAAAGCTTGCACGTCGCGCTGCAACCCGCTGTCGTCAGCATACGGACCGGAATACGCCGGCGCCGCATTGGCGGCGTACGCATCCTGATCGCCCGAGTCATCGTAAAAGGAATTGTCCCAACCGTAATAACCGTAGGGATAGTAGCTTCCGTAGGGGAAATAAGGGTAATAGCCCCGTCGGTAAACGCCGCGGTTGTAGTAGGGGTTGCCCGTCCGAACACGAATGCCGGAGGAGCCGTGAATGCTCGCGCCACGACTGAAGCTTCCAGAGCTTCCTGCGCGAAAGGCGATGTTGGAGTGCGCGCCGCTCGAGGAGAAATGGCTTCCGCCTCCACCGCCGCCGTGCCGCTGCGCCCACACTGGCAGCGCTAACAGAATCAAGCCCAACGCGGAAACCGACAACCAGCGCCGCATATGCACATTATAGCGCGGATTCGATTGATTTTCAGCCCGCAACTGCAAAGCCAGCTGCGCCTTATTTGGCCTTCTTTTTGGGCTTGGTCTTATTAGTTTTAGCTGCTTTAGCTTTGGTCTTAACTGGGGCTTTCACCTTAGTTTTAGCGGTTGGCCTGGCGGCAGTGACCGGTTTGCCCGGTTTCTTGCTGGCTTCCGTCTTGGCCGGATCGCTGACTTTGGCTGCCGCAACCGCCTTGGTTGAAGCCGCCGCCTTCGCTGGAGGAACCGCCGGCGCAACCTTTGTTGCTACCGGTCTTTCCGCCGGATGCGGGGTTGCTGCAACGGCCGCAGCTTTCCCCTTGCCTTTACCCGCTTTGCCGCTAACCGACGCGGGAGCCACCGCGGCGGCCGCTGCCTTCGCTGCTCGACCCCGCTTCGCCGGAGGTGGAGGTGGAGGCGGCGGAGGTGGCGGAGCCAGAGGCTTCAAGTATTTCAGCGTCTCGGTCCGCGATCTCAGCTTGCCATCAAGCAGCAGCAAGAACACATCGTTCGCAATCTTCGGATATGCCGGCATCTCCGGCGTGATGCGCAGCTCCGTCATCTCCGGCAGGGGAATTTTTTGCTGCACCTGCCGCCACTTCGTAAAGAAACTCTTGATCTTCTGCGCCACGGCCTGCTGCCGCGCCGTGATTGCCAGAAACAGAATCATCTCCGGACGCGCCGACGACAGCAATTGCCAAGTCCGCGAAGGAGTAGCCGCTTCCTTGCCCGTCAACCGTTTTGCCAGGCTGCGCGCGTTGTCTTCCAGATCTTTCCACGCTTCAACCAGATCTTTGCGCGGAATTGCCCGTCGTAAATCGGCTACATCCTTATCGCCCAGCTTCGAAGTCAGAAAATACAGCACCGCCGGCGCGACCTCGGGGGTATAGCCGAGTTCGTTCATCTGCTGCCGCGTCTTCATCAGCGCGCCGAGCCCGGCCGTATCAACTTTCGCCGTGCTCCAGTGCGTGTTCAGAACCTTCAGCCAACCTTCTTTTTCGTAGGCCTTCAGCACGCCGAGCGCATCGTCTTCATAGGCCAACTGCTCGATCTCGTATCCAATACTCGCGTTGCGGATGTACTCGATGTAATTATTTTCCTTGCCCGATTCATACCGAGCCTGCGTCCGTTCCTCCAGCGGCCAGTGGAAGCGCGTAGTAAAGCGCGTCGCCCTGATCATCCGCGACGGATCCTCAAGAAATGCGTAGTTATGCAGCACGCGAAGCACTTTCGCCTCAATGTCGGCGACGCCGTTGAACGGATCCATCAATAAGCCGCGCGATCCCTCATTCAGCGATAAAGCCATCGCGTTCACAGTGAAATCGCGCCGCCGCAGGTCCTCAATAATTGTCGCTGGAGCCATCTGCGGAGCTTTGCCCGGCTTGTCATAGTGCTCCGACCGCGCCATGGCAATTTCGGCGCGAACTCCGCCCGGCAGTGTCAGCAGCAACGACCGCGTCTCAGCGTCGGCATCGCCGATCACTGCGCCGGCGCGTTCCAGGTCTTTTTGTAGCTTGAGCGCATTTCCCTGCACCGCGAAATCCAAGTCGCGGATGGGAAAGCCGGTGATCATGTCGCGGATGGCACCGCCGGTGAGGTACAGATTCATGCCGGCCGCTTTGGCGGCATCCAGGACGAGCGTGACTGCCTTTTGTTGATCCGGCGAGAGCCGGGTTTCCAGCGTGTAGATGTAATCGGCCATGCCTTCCTGGTCGCCTCGCGGTCAGCTGTTCAACATTGACGCAAACCGGGCGATATTCACAACATTTCCACAGGGAAGCGCCTGACAGCCTGGACAGTTCTTCCCGTCAAGGAATCTAACTCTTTCACTACATTAGACTTATACAGCACAAACCGGATTCCAGTAAACATCAGAAAATAACACAAGGTTTACCGTTTGGCTACTGCGAAGGCACAAACCCTGCGCGTTCCCCAAGGAAGTGCGAGAATCGTGTGTGTTTTAACCCATGCCCTCGACCCACAAAAAAGTGATTGTCCGCAAGCACGACCGCGATTCGGTCAGCGGATTCGTGTCTCCCGCGAATTTTGTGGTGGAGGGCAAACTCGAACTGCTCAATACCTCGGGCAACGTTGTCGCCATCGACCTGCGCGACATCAAGGCCGTTTATTTCGTCCGCGAGTTTTCGGATACCGACTTGATGTTGCGCAAGACCTTCACCACCCGTCCCCGCACCGAAGGTTTGTGGGTGCGACTCAAGTTCAAAGACAGCGATGTGATCGAAGGCATTCTGCCCAACGACCTGACACAGAATCCAGCGGAAGGCTTTCTAGTCAACCCGCCCGATCTGCGCTCGAACACCCAGCGCGTCTTCGTGCCGCGCGAGGCGCTGACTTCGGTAACGGTGCTGGCTGTAATCGGCTCGGCCAACCGCCGACGCAGAGGCGGAGCACCAGACACGCGCCAAGTCACGTTGTTCGAGCAGTGAAGCAGGTGTCAGGTCTTAGGTCTTAGGAAAAACTGCTGGGACCTTAATTGCTACAATCTCCGTTACTCGAACTAAAGACACTCCC
>PMSZ01000062.1 GCA_003168235.1 Acidobacteriaceae bacterium | reverse complement strand
GGGGAGGCCAAGACTAACGTCAAACGGCAACAGCTCAAAGAAGACCGAACGAAGAGCTTTCTATTGCTGGCCGGGCTCACGGTCGTGCTTTCACTCGCGTTCTTTGCAATGTTCTCGACACCGAACAGCCGAAAGGACATCGGCAGGGCGGACCATCCCAATCTCGGCCGCGGGCGAGGCGCAGAGAACCCGGATACAAGCCACTCGGTGACGCCTCTACTGAGCGCCGACACTCGGCGCCCGGACGACAACGCCGGTAGCCTGAGTCCGGAGGACATCCGCAATACGGCGAAGCAGCGCATGTTAGCGCAGGCAAGTCCTTCTTTTGGAACTCTTCCGGAGCCGCCGCCCGAGGTTCCCCGTCCGGAGCCGAAAGATTACGCTTTGAACAGGATTCAGTTTCCTTCGGAGACTCCAGAACAGACACCACCTCCACCAGTTCCGAATATCGAGAAGCTCACAAAGGCGTCGCTGGTGTTTGTCAGCGCGACGTCGGGGACGCGCGGATCTGCTCCCGCAGTGAGCAATGTCCAGCCGGCAGTGCTTGAACGGAACTCCGAGTTTATGGCACTTCCGGCTGGGACTCGGCTTGTGGCTCGGTTGCAGACGCCAGTGAGTTCCGCGGTCAAGACACCCGTCGTTGCCGCCATCGAATACAACTATGAGCGCGACGGCGAGACTGTGATTCCGGCGGGATCAAAGGCATTTGGAGAGCTTAGCCAGGTTAACGAGCAAGGCTACGTCGGAATCCAGTTCCATTCGATCCAGTTGCCAGATGAAACCACGCAGAAAATTGAGGGGCACGCGGTCGGATTGCAGTATCAGCCGCTCCGGGGCGAGGTTACCGGCCGTAATACGGGCAAGAAATTTCTGGTTCGAAGTCTGACTGGCGTGGGCACAATTCTGGCCGCAACAGTCGGGGTTCAAACCGGAACCGGGATCACTGACGCGTTCTCGAATAACGTTCTGCTGCGGGGGCAGGTCGCAAACAATGTGGCGAACGCGGGACAACAGCAACTGAACGAACTAGCCTATCGCCAGAACATCGTCGTGACGGTGCCGGGCAACACACGCTTCTTTATCGTACTGGCGAAGCCCGCCAGCAGCGGTAGCGCCGGCGCATCGCCAGGCGGTCAGAATCCGGGCGGTAATCCGAGCTACGCTAACGCCTCTACCCCGAGTGCGCAGGAACTGCGGGAGCTGCTGGAACTGAAGCAAGAGCTAACGCAGATGTATCAGCAGCAACAGAAGACCCAAATCGCGCAGACCCCACCTGACCAGCAGTAGGTTCGCATTGGAGGCGGAACGGCTGCACCGGCTCATTTGGCGGATCCTCCGGATCGGGTTAAAGTAGTGCTGAGGAGAGCTGTATGTCTTCTTGGCCTGCGCTGTTCGCTGCTGCGGTTTCGATGTGGCTCATCCTGAAGGGGCCGGCAGCGAAGAAACCATCCTGGGTTCAAAAAACCTGCCGCCTCGCGATGGCGTTTTTCCTCTACTCCGCCTTCTTGTACCTCTTGAAGTGGAATCCATTCTGGAGGTGGATCTCGTCCGTGGACTTCGAGACCCGAAACAAGGCGGAAGGTTTTCTGATCCTGATATCGACGCTCGTTTGGATCATTGCCACACTGCGAATCCTCCTTCGGGGTTCCCGTTTCCCTGCTTTCCGTAGGCTTGAAAATCACGTGCCGCGACAGGAAAATGGTCGGCGACGCCTTTCGTTGACGGACTTGGCTCTCTTCTATCTTTTCATGCGCAAGTAAGCTAACGCTGTCCAGATTTGGGCTCCTTACGGCGATAGTTCCCCAGAAACATCGCCGCTGTATTGCCTTCTCGCCCGCTTGCCATCTTCTCCCCAACGTTCGGTGTCGATGCCGGAGTAGCATTCGTTTGCGCGAGTTTTCGAATCGGGCTATTTTTTCTTCATCCCCACGCGGGGAAGAAAGGAGCAAATAATCCCGATGACGCAAAATTCTCGGTGGCGGAAGTCCAGTGTCGCGATCGCGCTGGCGGCGTTCGTCCTGGTGGTTCAAGCGGGTTTGATGGCCCAGAATCTGGGAACGGCCCCTCAGGTCAACGTGGCCGTCCAGGGTCAACAAGGTACGCAACCCGAAGGTACCTTCCTGAACCTGATCAACTGGATCGGCAATGTAATCGCGCCCGTCGGCGCCGGTGGAGCTGCGCTCATGGCGATCGGTTCGTTCGCCATGGGCCGCGGATTCGGCAAATGGGTGTTCACGGCAATCGGACTCCTGATGGTCTCAGGCGTGACCCGACTGCTCGAATACTGGATTGCCCAAGGCACCGCCGGAGTCACTTAAACCTACGCTTAGGCAGGCGCGGCTGAGGAGACCCGGCGGCGTCTGCCTGTTTCTCTTTGAAAGGTAACGACTATGGCCCCTCCACAACTGATTACGGATTTCATGAGATTGATGCTGCTGCTTGCGCCCTCGGCCGCCATCATCTGCCTGGTGCTAGCGGGTCTTGGCCTACGGCAAGGCTTCGTCCCTGACGCGTTGGTTGGGGGAAACTTTGCGAAGTGGATGTTCTGGGCGATCGTGTTTCTCACTCTGCCACAGCTCATCAGTTGGTTCCCTTCGTTCGGAGTACCTGCGTCTTTGCCCAGTGGAGGCATCGGTACCGGCTGGATGGCGAACCTCCAAAGCGGCCTCGCCAACTTTGTGCAGAATTTCTTGCTGACCAGGCTCGCGACCTCCTTCGCGGCATTCTTCGTCCTGCGAGCCATACTCGACACCGTTCAGGGCGGACATCCACTTCCTTCGATTCTCGGGGCGATGTTTCTGCTCGCGATTCAAACAACGCTGAACCTGATTAAGAGCTACAACAGCGGCACGTCATACGCCACCGCGGATGTGCTCGATAGCTTATGGAACTATGTTGCGGGGACGCTCTGCCCCATCGCCGCCGGGCTGGCCGTCATCGGAGGGATCTGGAACTTCGTGTCGCGAAGGCCGGTGATGCCAATGGTCGGTGCAACGCTGGGTCTGCTGACAGTGTCGGCAGTCTGGAAGCTGATCACCACAATGATGTAACGCAAAGAACAAATATGTCTTTCTATAACGGACTCCTCAACCTGACGGACTGGGCTGGCAACGTGATCATGCCGACCCTGG
>PMSZ01000562.1 GCA_003168235.1 Acidobacteriaceae bacterium | reverse complement strand
CCCAATGCTGATCCAGTGCCGCACGGATCTCCTGATCTCGCGTAGGGGCGGACGCATTCGTCCGCCCCAGCCCGGCACTCGTTCCAGAATCGTGCTCCTTCTTTTGTTGATCGTCCATCTCGAGCCCTCAATTTGGCGATAAGCTAGATTCTTCAGCGGAATCTTAATTTACGACTTGTTAAGTCGCGCTGTTTCTTCGATCACCGGGTCTGCCATCTGGCCTTTTCTGCAAGTGGCAAAGCAGCCCTCACTCGTAATAGGAAGGCAGCTTCCTTTGCGCGTCGCTTTGGGCCTGATCGTGGTTGATCCAGAGCTGCGCGTGTTCCTTCGCGATGATTGCCGCTATCTTGTCCATGGACTGGAGTGACGCCTGCTTATTCCAATTATTGTCGGGGACATAGCGATGTTCGAAGCTGGTCTGGAAATGCACAACATCGCCGCTAAGAATCACCGGCCCAGTTTTAGGGAGCCTCACGAGCAAAGACTGGTGGCCGGGCGTATGTCCAGGTGTGGAGAGCAGCACGAGGCTTCCGTCGCCAAAGATATCGTAGTCGCCATCGACGAGCTTTACGGGATGCTTCTTGTTAAAGGCGACGGTGTCTTGTCGGCTCCCGGCCCAATCGTACTCGATTCTTTGCACCAGCATCAGCGTGCTAGGAAACATCTCGATATTCCCCGCGTGGTCGGGGTGGCTGTGTGACACCGCCATTAGCTTTATGTCCGAGGGCTTAACGTGTATCTCCGCGAGCTGAGCCGCGAGCGTTATTGGTTTGCGCCAGATCGGGCCAGTTCCTGGCCCCCATTCGTGAAACACCTCCTCGTGATTAGGCAGTTGCGCTACAGCGTCATCAATGCCCGTGTCCCACAAAAACCACCCCTGGGTGTGGTGGATGAGGTAGCAGTGTCCGGGAAAGCCGACGGGGGTTCCGACATTGGCTCCTGGTGTCCAACGCGATTCGTCGGGGCCACTGCCGTCGCCACAGTCAATCACGTAGAGGCGGTCTACCCCAGACTTGACTTGCGCATTGGGAGCGGCGGAAATTCGCAAGCCGGGGATGGCGATCGCTAGTGCCAAGACGGCAACAAGAGAGATGAATTTAACATCCTCTTTCATGAAATCCTCCATTCGAAATCAGATCGACGTGGAACATCCGGATTGATTTCGGTTGCTTCACCGTTCATCTCTGGGAATGTTTGCTCTTGAGTGCCCCATCTTTTTGACCCTAATGTCATGAACGTGATCATTTCCGGAACGTTTTTGAATTGTCTTGCGGCTACCAACGGCGAGCCGGAAGCGCGCCATCCACGTGAAGAATCTCCCCGCTCACATGACCTGCCTGTACCAGGTAAAGAACCGCATCGACAATATCCTTTACCGTCGCCTTTTTCACCATCGGCTGCGACGGCGAGTCTTTGGGATCATTGCTGTGCATCGGTGTGTCCACTTCGCCGGGGGCTACGGCATTAAAGCGGATGCCATCTTTTGCATACTCGATTGCGAGATTCTGGGTTACTGAATTCAAGCCACCCTTCGTAATCATCGAAATCGAGCCGTTTTCGCCCGCGATTGGCCGATCGGCAAGCGCCGCAGTGATGGTCACGACGCATCCCGATTTCTGTTTGAGCATTTCTTTCACAGCGCGCTGAGTAATGTAGAAGAATCCGAACAGATTAACCGAAACGAGGGAGCCGAAGTCCTCGGCAGTGAAGTCAGTGAAAGGCTTGGTCAGGAAGATGCCAGCATTATTCACCAAAACATCGATGGTTCCGAAGTTGCTGATTGCTGCCTCGACCGCCTGGGCAGCCGTTTGCTGCTTGCCGATATCGCCCTCGAGGAGAACCAGGCTGCCTGAGGTGGTCAACTTTCGATTGGCGCCAAGCGAGGTTGCGACGACGTTATAACCCTCTTCCATGAACCCTTCGACTAAACCCGCGCCAATACCCCCCGATGCTCCGGTTATGATCGCTGTTGGTTTGCCCGGCATATGTAGCCTGCTTCCCGATTGAATCGGGCGACGCGAGCGATCAGAACAGAAGCGCTGAAGGAGAACAATTGGACGATGGTATCGATCAATACCATTGTCCAATAGATTTTTCCCCGCCGTTTGTGGCTTAATCTCTGTTAGGCGCGGGCCGACGCGCCCGCCCTCTAGCCGAATATTAACGAAAGGATGGCGAAGATATGCCCGAAGCAACCTGGAAACCTCACGAGAAACACGGACGGCTGACGACACAGAGCGATTTACCTGACAGTGTCTACGCGTTTCCGAAGCAGCGNNTCCGATGCCGACCGTGCTTTGGCGTTCGCGAACATCGAGAAAGCTGCAAAACACTACAACGTCAACCTCGCGGAAACGTCATGGCGTGAACTGGGTGTTCATCCTCAAAAAAACAGAAAAGAGGCTGCCGCCAAAGGCGCCGTCACGCGCGAACGCCGGACGCAGAGCTAAAATCCACTGGTCAGAGAATCGGCCGACAGAAGAGTAATGGCGAGAGTGAAGTGAAATCTCAACCGACTTAATTTTTGGGAGCGCATGGTGTCGGTGACCAATTCCAGCTTCGCTCATCTAAGTTTGTCGGTGATGGTTTGCGCACCCTACTTCAGGAGATGAAATATGAAAGCAATCGTTGTCCACCAATATGGCGGTCCCGAAGTCCTGAAGTTCGAAGACTACCCTGATCCGGTTCCGGGTCCGGGCGAAGTACTGGTTCGGGTCGCTGCTACCAGTGTGAATCCGATCGACTACAAGCGGCGCGCTGGATTAACCAAAGATTTTTATCCCATGAAGTTCCCAGGGCTGATAGGCGTCGATATGGCGGGGACTGTGGTCAAGATTGGGCCGGGAGTGGACGGCTTTTCCGTCGGTGACCAGGTGTTCGCGATGGCAGACAATACTTACGCCGAGCTGTGCGTTGTGAAAGCCGCGGTCCTGGCGAAAGTTCCCAAGGGACTCGATTTGATCCAGGCGGCAGCGTTGCCGCTGGTGACGGTGACCGGCAATCAGCTCCTTGCGGCGACGGAAATCAAAGCCGGCCAGACGGTTCTCGTCGTAGGTGCTGTAGGTAATGTCGGGCGGTCGGCGGTGTTCACTGCGAAGGCACGCGGGGCGACTGTGATCGCGGGGGTTTTAAAACGGCAGACGGATGAAGCGAAAACCATCGGCGCAGATCAGTTGGTTGCAACCGACGACGATACCGCGATTGCAAATCTTCCCATGGTCGATGCGGTTGCGGATACGGTCGGCGGAAGAACCGCTGAGAAGCTGATCGCCAAGGTCAAACCGGGAGGAGTCTATGCATCGGTTGTCGAGGCACCGCAGAACGCCGCGAAGTACCCATCTGTAAAGGTGGAGCACGTATTCTCGAAATTCGACAGGAAAACGCTCGAGTTCATGGCCGAAGCGGTGCGGGATGGCAAGCTGGTAATCCCGATTAGCGAGAAACTGCCACTCAGTGAAGCCGCCGAGGCTCAAGCAACGGCAGAAAAAGGTGGTGGCGGAAAGATCTTGCTGGTGGCTTGATTTTTTTTTGCACGCAGAGGGCACGAAAGGGAAAACGGAGTGAAAAAAGATCAGCGCGGAATCAACCCTGCTTCGAAACCAAGTGGCGAGGGGTGCGTGGAATGCCTGGCGTCACCGAAAGGTTGGTGGTTTCACCTCCGTCGGTGTGCGGAGTGCGGGCACATCGGATGCTGTGACAGTTCTCCGAGTCAGCATGCATCCAAGCATGCGGCGGCAACAGGGCATCCGATCATTGCCAGCTTCGAGCCGGGTGAAGACTGGTTCTACGATTACGAGAAGCAGGCGATGATCACGGTCAAGAGTGTGGAGTTACTTCCACCGCGTTCGCATCCCAAAAATCAGCCCATTCCTGGACCCGCAGGAAGGGCGCCCGCCAACTGGGAGTCGCTCCTACACTAGCTGCCATCACCATGAATTACCCGACGCTCTAAATTTCTAGACCCGCCTCGCACGAAGACACAACCGATACTATCGTCCAATTGTTCAAAGCCCATCCTTCTGCTTTGATAACGTCATGCCGCAGGTTCAATCAGAATCTGCATCTCGAGAACATTTGTGAAAACAACTTTGTAGCCCGTCGGAGAAACCTTATGTCAAGCAACACAGCAAAAATCGCCATCGAAGCACCGCCCACGTCGAATCCTCTTGACGTC
The DNA here is from genome assembly GCA_003168235.1 of Acidobacteriaceae bacterium. Lineage (GTDB taxonomy): Bacteria > Acidobacteriota > Terriglobia > Terriglobales > Acidobacteriaceae > Acidiflorens. The sequence goes on along the minus strand of PMSZ01000562.1, from coordinate 947 downwards.
ATCCCAGCCGAAATACCATTCGATGTGCCTTACGGGCAGCCAATATCACTGGAGCAAGCCCAGGCGGTCATTCAAGCCGCTGTGGCAGAGGCCAGGAAGAGGAATTGGAAGATGAATATCGCAGTAGCCGATTCCGGCGGCAACTTAGTCGCCTTCCAACGAATGGACGGCGCCATGCTCGCCTCCATTCAGATTGCGCAACACAAGGCGAAAGCCGCCGTGACCTTCCGGCGTCCAACCAAGGTCTTCGAGGACGGCATCAACCTTATGCATCTCAACTATCTGCTCGCGTTCGATGGAATCATTGCCTCTCGAGGCGGTATTCCACTGATCGACCAGGGCGATCTTATCGGCGCAATCGGTTGTTCCGGAGGCACAGATTCCCAGGACGAAGTCGTCAGCAAGGCAGGTGCGGCAGTAATTAATCAACTCCCGGCGCGGATCAAGTAACACGGCACGAAACTCGGGGACAGACGGGACGTTCCCCGATTTCCGCGAAAAACAATTTTAGGTGAACGTCCGTCTGTCCCCGTATTCTCTGACTCGGTGGGATCAGTAGATCCCGCCTTCCTTGCCGACTTCCCGTTACCAATCTGGCCAACTTCCCAGAAGCCTGTTTCCGGCCAACTTCCGAGTAGCCGACTAACCGGGAATGATGCGACGCGAGTGTGACATCGCCTTCATTGACTGCCCGAAACGGCTTCCGTAAGATGAAGCGACCGGAGGCAAGGCATTTTTAGTGATTGGCCAGACCATTTCGCATTACCGCATCGTAGAGAAGTTGGGCGGCGGCGGGATGGGTGTCGTCTACAAGGCCGAAGACGTGAAGCTCCGCCGTTTTGTCGCCCTCAAATTCCTGCCGGATGAAGTGGCCCGAGACCAGCAGGCGCTCAGCCGCTTTCAACGCGAGGCGCAGTCCGCCTCGGCCCTGAACCATCCCAACATCT
>PMSZ01000474.1 GCA_003168235.1 Acidobacteriaceae bacterium | reverse complement strand
CGCAACCATTTGTGGAGATAGGCTTCGGCGGCGAGAACGACCGCGCTTGAACGCGGACCGGAATAGCAACCTCTGGTGACAGCGTGGTGAAAAGCGCCATGGGCGCAGAGTTCGCAGGCGTGTCCATCGGCGACGCAATTGTAGGTTGGACACAAGATCTTGAAATCGTTGAGATGGTAAAGGACAGGGATGCGCTGACGCTTCAGTTCCCAGAGAATCGAGGGCGAGAGGTGGTGGTAGATGCCGCGAATGTGGGCGAGGTCGGGCGAAAAATCGGCAAGACAATTACGCATCGCGGCGCGGGCTGACGGCGAATAGATGGCGTGAGCGGCCATCCTGAGTTTCTTCATGAAGCTGGCGTTGGGATCTTTGAACTCCAAATGCGGGATGGTATAGGTGCGGCCGGTGAAGGCGGGAGTGTGGCCGTGGTCCATGGCGAACAGAGCGGTTGCGTGACCGCCGGCATCCATGCGGTGAATGAGGTCAAAGAGATAGGTTTCCGTTCCACTAAACGGATAGTTGTACTTGTTGCAATACAGGATGCGCATGGTCACCGTCCGAATGAGAAATGCGAGCCAGGAATTGCTCCGCGAAAGAGCGGAGATTGCGCTGGCGATTGTAGGAAGCAGCGATGCTGGCCGCAGCCGCGTGCTGGATTGAAGCCAAGGAGGCTTGGTTCGCATGAATCCAGCGGACGGCGCCGACGAAATCGGGTAAAGACCCAGGCTGGTAGAGGAATCCGGTGCGCTGGTGCTCGACCAGTTCGGGAATGCCGGTGATGCCCGGGGCGAGTACCAGTTTTTCGTGCGCCATGGCTTCCATCAGCGCAACAGGGATGCCTTCGCTCTTGCTGGTCATGACGACCAGGTCGGCGTAGCGGTAATAGCCGGGAAGGTCGGCGCGAGGAACATGGCCGACCAGGCAAACACGGCCCTGCAGTCGCAGCGTCGCTATCTGTTTCTCGAGAGCCTGGCGCTTGGGGCCATCGCCGGCGATCCAGCAGAGCAAATCGAGGCCCTGGTCGCGAAGGGCGGCGCAGGCGTTGATGAGAAAGGGATAGTTCTTGACTTCGTGAAGACGTCCGACGGCGAGAAGGCAGAAACGGCGGTGGTCGGTCTCGACGGCCGAGGCGGAGGAAGGCACAGGCAGGACGCGATCGACTCCGAGCCGTTGTACGAGGATTTTCTCCGGAGGAGTTGATGGGTAGTTGCGGAGAATGTACTGGCGGTTGAATTCGGAGACGGTGACGCAGAAATCGCAGGCGCGCAGCTTCGCCGCGAGCAGATCGGCGCGTTGCAGCAGATCGGAGCCGTGCAAAGTGAAGCTGAAGCCGATTCCGAGCAGGTGGGCTGCGGTGAGCGCCATCCAGGAGGAGAAGTATCCGTGATGAGCGTGGATGTGCTCGACTTTGTGCTCGAATTTGAGTGACGCCAACTGTTCGGCGAGTGCGGCGCCCATGACAGTGTGGCCGACGGCGCGGACGCGGAGTGAGGGGGAAGCACCGCGCTCCCAGAGCAACGGACGCAACAACGGCCAGAGGCGGGCGCGATGAGAGGTAAGTCGGCGAACTGCTTTTGAGAGTTCGGTGTCGGAGAGCGGTTGAAAGTAGAGCGTTTCTTTCCAGAAGACACGTTCGGCCAGTGCGAGGTCTTGCGGTGCGACGCGTTTGCCGCTGCAGCAGATTACATGCGAACCGCGACGGCGAAGTTCGATGATTTCATCCATCACGTAAGGTTCGAGCGGGGATGGGAACTCATTGACGATGTAAGCGATGGCAGTCATGCGGCGGATTCCTCCGAGACCCCGAGTGTGGAGGCACAAAGCATTCCGGCGACGGTGAACATAAGTACGATGACGAACTGGTAAGCCATGTCGACGAAGAAGGCATTGAAGAGATAAACGCTAAGCAGGATGGGCCAGACTTTTCTCAGTGCGGCGATGGTGGCGGGTTCGCCGGGCGGGCGGTGCCAGGAGAGACGGAAGAGGTTGAAGAAAAGGATAGCGTAGAGCGCAAGTCCGGGGACGCCGAACTCCACCAGCAAAGCGAGGTAGGTATTGTGCACGTAGAAGGTGCGGAGATGATAGCCCTCCATGCGGCGGGCCAGTTCGGCATACATGCCGCCGGCGGACCAGCCGGTGAAGGGGCGCTCCTGAAACATCTCCCAACCAGCTTCGTAGACGGCCAGACGAGCTTCGACTGGGCCGCGCTCTTCGGTGCGATCTCCGAGTGCGGTTTTCAGCGGCTGTTTGCTGACGCCGAGGGTCAGGCCCACGAAAAGCCCGGTGACTGCCAACAGAACGCAAAATGCCAGGAGCCGGCGTCGGATGAAGCGGAACCCGAGGACCAAGGCAGACAGGGCAAATGCGATCCAGACGGCGCGTGTCATGGTGGCGAGCACGGCTACGGGCAAGGCCAGCCACAGCGCCCCGACTACCAGTTTGCGTTGAGGCGAGAGCGCGAGAACGAGAACGCCAAGCATGTTGAGGGAAACGCCGTTGGCCACAGCTTGCAAGAAGGGTCCACGAGCGCGATCGGGATGAAAGCCGAGGCTTTCGTCGAGAATAAAACGCGGAAAGATGAGCGAGCGAGCGTCGGCGAGGAAGGCGATGGAAACGAACACGAGATAGGCGAGGACGAGAAGGATGAAGATTTCAAAGTGCCTTCGTTGCGAGGGCCCACGAAAGACGAGCACGGCGACGTGAAACAGGGCGAAGGGGACGATGTATTTGCTGGCGACGACGCTCCAGATTTGCGGGTCAAAGGGCTCGCGCAGCAACCGGAACACGGCGAGGGCGGTGAGGGCGAGCATGGGCAAAGTAAGCCCAGCAAAGAATGGCACGGTGTCGCGGACCGCCATAATACGGAGCGCAATAAAGAAGAGGAGGATTCCGAAGGCAATGCGGTCGGCATAAAACGAAAAAAGGTCGGGTGGGCGGAAGAGGAAAACGGTCATTGCGGCCAGGTAGAGGATGGACGGGAAAGCCAGTCCCAAGTGCAGAGGTCGCAGCAGCAGAGCGGCAACGCGCCAGAACGTTCGGTCGACGTCAGTCCAAGTTATGTTGCGGCTGGCCGTTGGTTCTGGACTGATCGTTCCAGAGCTCATTGTTCCGGAGCTCATTGTTCGTGAATGCGTTGTTCCTGAACTCGTTGTTCCTGAACTCATGGCGATGGTCAGACTCCTTCTGGCGCGAAGAGCACGCGAATTGTGCCGACGAGGATGCGCAGGTCGAGGAGCAGGGTCCAGTTCTCGATGTAGGTGAGATCGAGGTGCATATTGAGCTCGAACGACGGACAATCTCGGGCGGTAATCTGCCACAGGCCGGTGATGCCGGGTTTCACGTCGAGGCGGCGGTAGTGGTGGAGCTCGTAATGATTAACGTCGTCGACGGGATGAGGTCGCGGGCCGACAAGGCTCATCTCGCCGCGCAGGACATTCCAGAGCTGGGGAAGTTCATCGAGACTGTAACGGCGGAGGATGCGGCCGAGGCGGGTGATGCGAGGATCGCCATGGATCTTGAAGGTCGGACCCTCGCGCTGGTTGCGGTCGCGTAAGTTTCCCTTGAGGTCGTCGGCGTTGGCGACCATGGAGCGAAATTTGTAGCAGAGGAAGCGGCGTCCTTTGGCGCCGATGCGTTCCGCGGAATAAACTACCGGGCCGGGCGAATCGAGCCAGGTGAGCGCCGCGACAATCGCCATGAGAGGGCTGGTGAGCAGCAGGGCGAGCGCCGCAACGGTGACATCCAGTGCGCGCTTGAGGAACAAGGCGGCGCCGGGCGAGGGCTCGCGATGGAGGGTGACGACGGGGACTTCCCCAATGTGATCGATCTCGGCATCGGGCCAGGGTCCCGGAGGCAGGTCAGGGACGGCGCGAATATCGAGATGGTTGCGGAAGGCAATCTCGGCAGCCTGGCGCGCCTGGGAGGACTGGCCGGGGAGAGCGACAATGACTTCATCGATGAACTCGGCGCGGGCCAGCCAGTCGAGATCGGCGATCCGACCCAGCACTACCGGGGAAAGCGGGAGTTCGTCGTCGACGAAACCGCGGACTTTGGCGCGGTAAGAAGGATCACTGCGCAGGGTTTGCGCGATCAAGTGCGCGGTTGGACCGGCTCCGACGATGAGAATCTTGCGCGGTTCGGTTTGAAGGCGAGTGCGGTCCCACAGAAGCTGCGGCGCTTTGCGCCACGTGGGCAGAGCGGCTGCGTTCGCGTCAGGTGAGGGGATGGCGGCGCGGACCTTGGGCGCTGCCTCCGCCGATATAAGGCGGGGACGAGGCAACGCGGACACACCTGGGATCATGCGCGCATATTGCGACGGGCCATCTGGTGGGGGGGAGTTCCAAGGCCGGTTTGAGATCAGTTCGCCCATAAGATTCACAAACTTCGATACAAGCCCTGCGGAACGGGGAAACGGCGTTCGGCGAGGACAGTGCCGAGCAGAAGGACTTGCGCCTTATTCAGTTGGTCTTTGACCTGGGCGGCGACGAGGCGCCGGGTTTTGTTGGCGGTCAACACGAGCACCAGGCCGTCGCAGGCCTGACCAATGCTTGCCGTGAGCCAGGAGACCGGAGCGCACCACAAAATGGAAAAATCGAACTCTGCCGTGAGCTCACGAAGGCGGGACAGATCCTGCTCGGTGACCCACTGCCCGGCACGCTGACCTTCGGGATTGGTTAGCCAACTCTCGCGAGGGACCATCCAGAGGCGCGGTCCGATCGGCCATGACGCGAGGGGATGGCTGGGCGAGGGAATCTGCAGCTCCGTCTGGAGCAACCCGTTTTGCGGCAGGAGCCGGTCTGAGTGGGCGTCGATGAGACCGACGTCGTACTTACCTTCTTCCGCCAAAACTCGGGCGACTTCGAGGCAGAGGTTTGCGGTTTCGGTTGATGTTTCAACCGGCGCAAATGCAACATGCCGCACCGGCGGCGATTCATGCCGGAAGAAGAGATGCTGGACGAGGCTATGGATCTGATCGTTATGAATCGCGCCGCGAATTGGGCTGGGAAGCGTCGCCTCGGTTGAGCTGGGAATCGCTGCTGCCGCGGCGGGCATTTTGCGCCAACCGGGTGCGCGAATCGGAGCTACGCCAGTTCGCTCCGGCTTAACTGGGGCCGCGGCAAAGAGTTCCTGAAAAGCGCTCACTCGGCCACCGCCTTGTATGAGCCAGATCCCTGCCGTTTGATCTTCTGTCGATTGAACGGAGACTTGAAGGGAAGAAGAATGGCAGGCTCGGGCGCGGGCAACCAGGCCAGCACTGGAATCTCGAGTAAACCGAAGGCCTCATCGGGCGTGCGAATTGTCGGGTCAAAGTATTCCGTGGTGAAGGCGATACCGACGGTGAACATCAGAGACAGTCCGAAAGCCAGCACGAAATACAGAACGGTGGAATGCTCGGGCAGAGCCGGAGCCACGGGCGGCTCCACGATCGCCACATTGAGGATGTGACGCTCGTCGAGCGCGTCGCCGATGCGAGCCTCCTCGCGCTTGTGGAGGTAAAGCAGATAGTTGTCTTCGTCGGCCTTGGCATCGCGCATCAGATCCTGCTGATCCACGGAGTCGGATTGGAGTTGCTGGGCAAACGAGCGGAGAGATGCGACCTGAGCGGATGCCTCGGATTGCCGTGCCTGTAGGCCGTCGCGCTCAACCTGGGCTTTTTCCAACTCCATGCGGGCCCATTCGTAATTGGGATTCTTGTCGGTAGTTTCGTCTCGCACGGGGGTGAGCGCTTCGGCAGCGATTGAGGCGTGAGTGTCGGCGATTTCCTGGTCTACTTCCTGTACCAGCCGGTAAGAGGGCTCGAAACGGGTGAGCAACTCAATGCGTTTGAGCTGGAGCTCAAGCAAGTGGGTCTTCATTTTTTCGAGGACTTCCGGATTATCGGCCCAATGTTCGAGCGTGACCGACCGCTTGGGAAACGACTTGATTTGTTCGGCGAGTGACGATATGCGGCGCTCGGTTTCGATGCGGTCCTGATCGGTCTGGCGGGAGGATGCGGTGGCTTCGCCCAGTTTTTGCAGGGCAATATCGCGCTCGAGAGCGGCCGAAGCCACTCCTCGACTGCGGGTAAAGTGCACGAGTTCGGATTCAGAGCGGTGTAGCCGCTGTTCGTAGGCGGCGGTTTGCCGATCGAAGAACTCGATTTCGCCGGGGGGACGCTGCAGATTCGTGTGCCTTTGCACGTAAAGGGCAGAGAGTGCGGCGAGTACGCGGGCGGCGCGTTGCGGGCTAGTGTCTTTGTAGCTGACCTGAATCAGGTTCGATTTCTTAAGGGCCTCGACATCGAGGCGGCGCGACAACTTGCGAGCGGCACGTTCGATTTCGGATGGGCGCTCGGACTCCGGCGTGTTGGCAGGCACAATTCCGGCTAGTGCCACGACCTGTTTGAGAAGCGCGTCGTCGTGCAGGAGTTCAACCTCGGAATTGAGTTCTTCCTCAGTGATGTCGGGACGGGTGAAATCCATGGGACTGGCGGGTTGGGAGGAAACGACCGGGTCGTAACGACCGCGGCGCAAGAGAACCATAAAGTGCGATTCGTAGCGCGCGGAGAAGATCACGAAGAACATCATGATCAGCAATAGAAGCGCGAACGAAGCGGCGACGAGTCGCGGACGGCGGAACAGCGTGGCCGCAAGTTCGCGCGGAGTGGGAGAGAGAGCAGCGCGCGAGCTGGCGGTCAGTTCCACGGACATCGTTCGTTACAGCAAGACTGATCACACGCGGCGGATCCGAGAACTCGCCAGATTTTGAACAGCAATCTTTTAATAGCAATCAGTGAATGCTGCGACTCCTTCCTGCTGCTATTGCATTGGGTTCATGTACCAACTCATGGAACTGGTCGGGACAAATTTGCGGATCTTTGAGATCCGGCTCTGCGGCACGTAAATAAAATCGCCGGGTTGCAGGTGCATATCTTCGTGAAGATCGCGGGAATTCAGCATCTTCTTCAAGTCAACGACATGGGACTCGGCCACGTAGGCGGAAATGCGGCGGAAGACGACGACCTGGGAATGACGGGCCTGCTGAGTGAAGCCGCCAGCAATGGCGACAGCTTCATTTACGGTCAGGTCGCCTCGCAGCTCATACTTTCCTGGCCGCGCGACCTCGCCGGAAGCGAGAAAGTAGGGTTTGTCAAACTCTTTCAAGATCACGGTGACCTCGGGCTCATGCAGGAAGCCGCGGTAGGCTTCGGCAATCGCCGACTGCATCTCGGGGACCGTGAGTCCTTCGGCCAGAAGCGTCCCGGCGCCTTTCAAGGCGACGAAGCCATCCGGCAGCACGGTCAAGGTCTGGTTAAAGTCGGGAGAAAAAGTGAAATTCACATCCACGGTGTCCGATTTCGAAAGCCGATAAAACGGGTGGCGTTCCCCTCCGAATGCAGGATCTCCCTGGCCACCCGCTTTTCCGGGCTGTGTGGTCGCTCCGTTGGCGGGACCTCCCTGGCTGCGCTGGCCCTGGGTCTGCGAGCTCTCCGGCGCTGCCATACCGGCAGCGGGCGGAGCAGAGGACTCAGGAGGCGAAGCAGGCGAAGGTACAGTCTGTGCGACGGAAGTGACCACGGCTAGCTGCAGGACGAGCACGCCTGCAGCTCCTAAAACGACTTGTCGAATTACATTCATCTCCGGGGTCACCGTTGCTCGGTACGGCGAACTACAACAGCTCGAAATTGCAGCTGTGTAACGAGAAGGTATCGGCATGCCCGAAGCACAACAAGACGTGCAAAGTGCTATCCACGGCGGTACAGGGCACGTTTCAGCCATCCAAAATGTGATGAAAGCGGCACATGGCGTGCCGGGGGCAGGATTCCGGGTGCGAGCCTTCGTCTTTGGCGGTGCTTAGCGCATCGATAATTGCGCACAAATGGGATAGCCTCGAAAGTGGCCTTTGGACAGTGGATTCATCACAAAGACGGTGTGATGGTGCCTACATACGGTCCGTGCCGGTTAGTGCATGATGACAGCATGAGCATCCTGCGCACCACGAAGCTGTCTACGGCAGTACCGGCGGTTGAAACCGAAATTGTGCGAGTGCTGGTCGCCGATTCTGGACCCATTCAATCGCAACTTTTGACGCGAGCGTTGAAGGAGCGGCGGGACCTTGAGGTTTCCGCGGTGGCATTAGATGGAAGCGCTCTTCAGGATTACATGCAATCGAATTCGGTCGACGTGGTCCTGATCGCGGGGAACCACCTGAAAGATTTCGGCCTGCTGCGCTGGCTGCGGGTTTCGCATCCCGGAGTCGCAACTGTGCTGCTGACCGAGAACGATGACCGCGATCTGGTGGTCAGTGCCTTGCGAGCGGGTGCGAAGGGAATCTTTCTTTTTGCCAACACTCCTTTTTCGATGCTCTGCAAATGCATCCAGTGTGTTTCCCGGGGAGAGATCTGGATCAACAGCCAGCAGATGAACTACATGCTGGAGGCGCTCTCAGAAGTGCCAACGCTACGGGTGGTCAATTCCAACGGGAGGTTGTTGCTGACACCGCGGGAAGAGCAGGTGGTTGCGCTCGTCGCCGATGGCCTGACCAACCGCGGAGTTGCCGCCGAACTGGGACTGAGCGAGCACACCATCAAGAAGTATCTGCTGCGCATTTTCGACAAAGTGGGGATTTCGAGCCGTGTCGAACTGGTGCTGTATGCGGTGTCGCACGGCGAACATCGTCCGGCGGAGTGGATGCCGAGCACCGCCTGAGCGCGAAAACCAAGGCCGCCAGATACAATGGCGGGATGTTAAACGGCGAGGAGATCGGCTGGTGACGGACCCAGGATCGCCGTCTGAATCACAGCCCGAGTCCGTGTTTCAGTCGCCGCAGCCGGAATCGAACGTGGCGCGACGGTGGACCGTGCTGGCTTCCGGTCTGCTACTGCTGGCGTTGGCGCTGGTCGTAATCTATACCGGCCCGAGTGCTTTCTCGAGTCCGATCGCGCTCATTGTGGTGGCCGCAATTGGGCTGGCTGCGCTGCTGCTGCAGGTCCGATTTCGGCGTGAGCTTCCGCGTGTGCATTCCCCTCTTTGGCTGAACATCCTCGGCATTCTTTGCGCCATGGTTTCGTTGTTCGCCGATAGCTTCCGCTTGAAACGGCAGTCGATGAACTTGATTGCTTTCGCCGCGGTGACCTGCTTTGGGATCAGCGGAACGCTGATTCTGCGGGCATTGCGGCGGTTGCGAAAGACCCGATCGGCTAAGTCCGAATAACATAGTTCGCGGTTTCCAGTGAAGCCGTCCCCACTGCGGTCTGAGAACTGGGAAACTGGGAAACTGGGAACTGCCTTCCGTACAATGCAAGCTATGCGGGTTACGTTGTTTGGCGCGTCCGGACTGCTTGGCGAGGAACTGGTTCGGGAATTGAAGGCCGAGAGCTTGACTGCGCTGTCCTCGAAAGACGCCGACCTCCGCGACCGCGTGCGGGTGCGGGAAGTAGTTTGTGAATCCCGGCCGGAGTGGGTGATCCTGTCGGCTGCGTATACCGATGTGGACGGTTGTGAATCCAACCGTGAGCGTGCGTTTGCGGTCAATTGCGAGGGCGCGGTGAATGTTGCAGAAGTTGCTCGCGAAGCCGGATCGCGGCTGCTGTTTATCAGCACCGACTACGTTTTTGACGGAAGCAAACGCTCGCCGTACGAAATTACCGATCCGAGGAATCCCGCCAGCGTTTATGGCAGGAGCAAGGCCCGCGCCGAAGAGCGCCTGCTCGAAATTCTGCCTGAAGTTTGCATTGCCAGAACCTCGTGGCTGTTTGGCCACGGCGGCAAGTGTTTTCCGGCGACGATCCTCAAGCTCGCGGCAGCTCGACCGGAGATTTCCGTGGTCATTCCCGTGGTCGATGACCAGCGGGGCAGTCCGACATTCGCGCGCGATCTGGCGTCGGCGCTGGTAAGGCTTTGCCGGGCCGATGCTCGCGGTATTGTGCACGTGACCAATTCCGGCGAATGCACGTGGTACGAATTTGCCGTTGAGATTGTGCGCGCTTCGGGCCTGCCAGCCGCAGTGAAGCCGGTGAGCACGGCTGAGTTTCCGCGTCCGGCGCAGCGGCCGGCGTATTCTGTTCTGTCGCCGGACAGTCTCCACGCTTATAACGTCCAGATGCCGGATTGGAGGGACGCGTTGCGGCGGTATCTGGCGAACTCCTCGCTGCCTGCGGTGAGAACGTAGCACCAACTCCTCGTTCTTTAATACCTCGCTGTCCAACGTCAGCTACGGTGGTTTATTCTTAGTTCTCTTCAGAGATGAGATCTCAGATATCAGATGGGGGACCAACTGTGAGCGTGCGACGCTTCCGAATTCTGCCTGCCTTTCTCTGCATGTTGCTTTTGCCTAGCGCGCTTTTCGCCCAGCAGTACGACACGGCAATGTACCAGGAACTGCACTGGCGTTCGATTGGGCCGTTTCGCGGCGGACGCACGGTGGCTATTTCGGGAGTTCCGGGGCAGCCGAATGTCTTTTATATGGCGCCGAACAATGGCGGAGTTTGGAAGACGGACGACTTTGGCCGGACTTGGAATCCGATCTTCGACGATCAGCCGACTGGTTCGATCGGAGCGCTGGCGGTCGCGCCGTCGAATCCGAACACGATTTATGTTGGCAGTGGAGAGGGCTTGCGGCGGCCAGATCTTTCCGTTGGGGATGGGATTTACAAGTCGATCGACGCGGGGCGGAGCTGGCAGCATCTGGGATTGAGGGACGCGGAACAGATCGCGTCGATCATTGTGGACGCGAAAGATCCCAATCGCCTGTTTGTGGCGGCGCAAGGGCATCCTTACGGGCCGAATGCCGAGCGCGGCATCTTCCGGTCGCTCGATGGCGGTCAGACTTTCCAGAAGGTTCTCTACAAGGACGAGAACGTTGGAGGCATGGATCTGGTTTTCGATCCGCGCAACTCGCAGGTAGTCTTCGCCAGCATGTGGGCATCGCGGCGTCCACCTTGGACAACTGGTGGTGGCTACAACGGCGCGGGCAGCGGTCTGTACAAATCCACCGATGGTGGCGACAACTGGCGGCAGCTCACAAAAGGATTGCCTGGCGAGGCGGAAGGCATTGGGCGCATCGGGCCGACGCTGTCGCCGAGCGATCCCGATCGCATGTATGCGTGGGTGAACGCGAAGAAGGGAAGCGGGATTTACCGTTCGGACGATGCGGGCGAGAGCTGGCGGCAAGTGAACGATGAAGGACGGATCTATGGACGCGGCGACGACTTCGGCTGCGTGCGGGTTGATCCCAAGAACAAGGATACGATTTACGTCGCGAACACCTCGACTTACCGATCGACCGATGCGGGGAAGAACTTCACCGCCATCAAAGGCGCTCCTGGCGGCGACGACTATCACACGATCTGGATTAATCCCGAGATTCCCGACATCATTGCGATTGCGTTGGACCAGGGCGCGACGATCAGCGTTAACCGTGGCGAGACGTGGAGTTCGTGGTACAACCAGCCGACGGCGCAG
>PMSZ01000436.1 GCA_003168235.1 Acidobacteriaceae bacterium | reverse complement strand
CGCGACGGCCAGAGTTGTCCCAAGTACTTTCCAATATGCTGAACATGAGTTGTGCCTCCGTACGGGCCCGTTGTAACTACAGACACCTGCGGCGGGAGATTTGATCCTGAACGAGGTAGGCAGCAAAAAGGAAATAAAAACGGCAGTAACAAAAAAGACCGCACTTGCGTGCGGTCTTCGAGAAACTTTGATAACTGACCTGGAACCAAATGCGGCCGAGCGGTGTCGTTACTTTTTCGGCGGAGTGCTGGTGGCCGGCTTGGCTGGTGGTTTTGTGGCCTTCGGCGTTGTACTCGGAGGGGGTGCCGCCACGCCGGACTGAACGTTGTAGGCTTCGACGATCTGCTGCGTGATGTCCATGGATGGGCCAGACAAGATCACCGTGCCGCGCGGCCAGGTCTGCGCCGTGTCGGTATCCAGCAGCAAACCGTAGCCATTGTCGGTCACGTACTTCTGGATGATGGGCACCATTTTCGTCAGGATGCGGTTTTCGATTTCGCCGGCCTGGCTTTGGAAATCCTCTTTCGCTTCTTCTGCCGCACGGTCGAAGCTCTTCTGCTTGGCCTCGATCTGGTGGACCAGCTTCTCACGCGACTCGTCGTTCAACTTGTCCTGTTGCGTGTTGAGCTGCTTCTTGAGACTGTCGATTTCGTCGTTCAAGCCCTTCAGCTCGGCTTGCTTGGGTTCAAACTTCTTGCTGAGGGCTTCGAGATCGCGCTGCCCTTCGTTCGACGCGGCAACCGCCTGTTCAACGGCCAGAGTGCCGATCTTGGTGCCAACAAATTTGGCCGCGGCGGAGGGAGCATCGGGGGCAGCCGCAGATGCGGCAGCCGGAGATCCGGTAGCCGGAGCCGGGGTAGCGGGCTTGGTTTGGGCCAGAGCGAAAACGGAGAAGCCGAACAACACGGCCAGAGTAACGTGCGCAACCTTCTTAATCATTGGATCCTGAACTCCTTCAGATATTTTCGGAAAATGCTGGATGTTTCCAGCTCGCTGGGCCCGCGAAACCAAATCGCTACCCGAGCCCGTCAGTCGTCAGACCTGAAACCTATAAAGCCAGAGAGCGAGCAAGGCGCGATTTTTGCCTGGATTAGGCCCCGCAAACGTCCGGCTCTCTTCACGCTTAATACAAGCGTGGTGATCAGGGTGTGGACGCCTTGCATTATACGGAGCGCATGGGAAGAGCGTCAAACGGGATATGTTAGCGAGTAGTCTCTCTCTTAATAGTGAAACCTGAACTTTACCTGCACATAGAGCTGGCGCGGCAGGTTCCAGTGAAATCCTCCGTAGGTCACGCTGTCGTCGTAGATGACGCGGTGGTTGGCTACATTGAGCGCGTTCAATGAAACGCTGAAGCGGTCTTTCATATCTTTGCCCAGGACATCCTTGCCCAAAGCGAGATCGAACGTGGTGTGGCCGGGGAGATAAGCGCCCGGATACGGCCAGCCGGTCACACCTTGTTGTCCGTTGGTAAAGCCGGAGCCGTAGTAAACGTTGGTGGAAGCATAGGAGCGCCAGGGGAGGGTGACGTCTCCGCCGACGTTGAGCGTGTTGCGTTGGTCGTGGTCGAGAGGGCACAGGTAGGGGAAGGACCCGTCGGGGTTGGGCGGGCAAACATCGGTATTGTTCAACCCTCCGGTGATGACGCCACCAGCTTCGGCGATCTGGTTCGAATACGCGAGGTGGATCTGGGCGCGGTGCGCGATGCGAGGAGAGCGCAGCGTAAGTTCCCATCCGCGAATCAAGGCCCTGGTATCGGTGAGGGGGAAGAAGATGTTGGATGCTCCGAGATTATTGTGGTCGAGAAAATTGGCGACATCGGTTTTGAAAGTGTCGGCGTCAAGCACCCATCCGCGGTAAGGAATGGTGACGCCGAACTGATGCTCCTCGTCGCGCTCGCCGTGGAGCGTCTGGAACGTACAAGCATATTGAGGCTCGTCACACAGCTTTTCAAGCTCACCGGAAACGGTTTCGATGGGCGGCGCCTGATAGTAGTGTCCGTAGAAAGCGCGGAAGGTCCAACGAAGTTTTGGAACCGTAACAGTGGCGCCGAAACGCGGGCTGATGGCGGACTCGGAGACAGGCGTTTCGGGTGAAGTGGCGGGGAAATTACCTTCGGAAAACCATGTCGGCCGCATACCGGCGGATAGAGTCAGCCAGGGAAAAGGATTGAATTTGTCGTCGATATAGAAGGCTTCGAGGTTGGCGGTGGGGCTCTCGTTGATGTTGAAGGGTAGGTTTCCGCTGCCGTCGTTGAAAATGGCGCCAAAAGTTTGATTGTCGTGCTGATAGAAACTGAGGCCCCCAACTTGGAGATCGTTCTTCTTGTAATTGGCGGCGAAGCTGGCTTGTCCGCCGGCGTAGGTGGAAGCGCGGTCTTGCGTGGTGGCGATGGGAATGTCGTTGGGATTGCTGGCGTAGTCTCCGCTGTTGTAGTGGTAAAAGGGAGAAACGGTGGTCAACAGATGGGAATTGAAAGTGTGCAGCCAGGTGAAGAGAACTCCGGTATCAGCCTCGGTTTGCCCGTCGCGAAGATCGATGCTCGGATCACCATGGGGGTTTGAGTTTTCGAAGTCGTTGGGATTGGGATCGTAAGGGATCTGATAATAGTCGCGGCGAACCGAGGTCATCAGGCGTAGCTGGTTGGAGGGGTCGGCGTTGAAGATAAAAGACCCGAAGCCGCCGACGCCGTTGACGGCATCGTGCACAACTTCGGGAACCGGTGGCTGCAAGCCGAGATTGCTGCGGTTGCCATTGACGCTGGCGTAATACGCAAAGCGGTCGGTGTGGCTGCCGAAACTGAGCGCGTTGTCGGTCTGGTAGAAGTTTCCGGCAGTGACGGTGAGTTCAGCTTCATTGTTGCGCTCGAAGCCGGTGCGGGGCACCACGTTGAAAACTCCATACGTGCGGTCGCCGAACTCGGCGCTATAGCTGCCGCGGCTGACCTCGACATAATCGAGATCTTTGGGATCGAACTGCGGGCCAAGATTCTGAGCAATGGCGGTATTTACAACTGGAATGCCATCGAGGAGCCAAGTCGTCTGGTGGCCGCCCCGCATGTGCAGCATGTCATGCGTCACATAAGCTCCCGGAACGTAGTCGGTGATCATGGACATGCTGTTGGTTTGATCGGCTCCGGGAGTGCGCTCGATATCGAGACGGCTGATGAGTGTGGTGGGAGTGAAGCTGTCGGTAGCGACGACGGCAGGCTCGCCCGTGACGATAACTTTTTCATTGGCCGAGGCTACTTGAAGTTGAAAGTGAACCACCGGCACCGATCCCGAGATGACGGTCACATCCTGCGCGCTCTGTGCGAATCCCTGGCTGGCGACACTGATGGAATATTCGCCCAGCGGCACGGCATTGTTCTGGAATTGTCCGGTCGCGTCGGGCGTAATACTCTTTGTCCAGTCTGAATATTTCGCCCTGAGCATCACCATGGCATCCTGCACGGGCCGATGCTGCGGATCATGCACGACGCCGCGGACCGCGCCGTAGTCGTTGGCTAAGGCGAAGGGCGCAAGGAACAATAGAGCGATGACTGCCAGCAATTTGAGGCGAGCCATATTCAGGCGAATCATAGTCGATAGATTCCTTTGAGCTTGCCGGACGTGCCGGGCTGAGAGCTTACGGGCTGCGAGCCGCGAGCAAACGATACGGGTTCGCGCACAGTCAGGAGTCTTGCAGCTTGAAGCAGATTCTTTTCAGGAAGCGGAGGGCGAGGTTAGCTGAGGGGTGGGGCGCGGGCGGAATCCTGGCGGGCTACGTCGATGGAGTGAAGGACTGCGCTCGGCGACGGCCGCGCGGGCTCGACCTGTAGATTAGCGAAAGAAAGCAGAGGAAATGCGGGCTGCGCCCATTCCGAGGTGGTCGCGCCACAGCAGCACTGGCTGTGGCAGCAATTGCTGTCAGCGGACCGGAGCGAGGGTTCGGATGTGGAAGCTGGCGATGACGCGGGCCGGGGGCTCTCCGACTGCGCCATCGCGTGATGACATGGCATCGCCCGCTGCGCTGCGGGAGCGGATGGATTCCCAGGCGCATTCCCCGATGCGTTTCCCGAGGCGGGCTGGCGCAGGCAGTGGTTCGTCTCCGGCGCGGCGGCGCACGGCATCACCATCGGCCCGAATGCCGGGACGAGGATGACCAGCAGTAGAAATCTGGCAGTCCAGCGAGATGCTCCCCACATTTGTGGAGAGCATAGCAGAAAATAGTTCTCAGTTCCCAGTTCTCAGTAACAGCAAAACCGCCGACTCGGCGACTGGCAACTGCTGTACCATTTCCCCGTGCACGAGCTGGCGGAACGGCTGTTAAAGACAATTCGAAAGCAGGAGTCGATGCGGGCGGGAGATCGCGTGGCCGTGGCTGTCTCCGGCGGAGCGGATTCGGTCGCTCTGCTTTGCCTGCTGCTCG
>PMSZ01000438.1 GCA_003168235.1 Acidobacteriaceae bacterium | reverse complement strand
GCCAAAAATGGCCGAGGATTTCATTCATCGCGTCGGCCGCACCGGCCGCGCCGGCTTAGAAGGCCGTGCCTCCACGCTGTTCACCGCCGCGGAGAACGTCTCGCTTCGCGATATCGAGCGAACGTTGAAGCTGCGCATCGAGCGCAAGCAGGTAAATGCATCGGCCAACGACCAACCGAAGCGCTTCGTGCAGAACACGCTGGCGTCGCGGACGCTGGTGAAGTTGCCGGGCGAAATATTTGTCTAGGTAGTCTTGTGATGGGGAGCGGGGCGTCTCCGCCGGACGGGCGTGACGCCGTCTCTCCATCGTTACAATCTGGAATTTTGTTGAGTAAAACGGATTCGCCGGAACATTGCGCTCCGGCGATCTTGCATTCGCTGACCTGATTATTCGCTTGGTTTGCGCGGCACAAGTAGTTCCAGAGAGTTTGGCTCATCGTCAGTACCGATGCGGAACAGTGCTGCCTGCGCCTCCGCCAGTTCTCGCATCTCCTGCATTTCATCCACCTGCGAACCGATTCCGCCTTCCGGCTCTTGCTTCCGCTGTGTTTTCTTTTCGTTTTTGTCCCGCTGTTTCTGCTGGCGCGCTTGTTCTTTCTGACGTTTAGTAAAAGTCGATCGGCCTCGTGGCATGGCAAAATCTCCAATTAGTATTGATATCGATAAGACATTTTGTAGCGGCGCACACGTAAGAATTTACAAGGCTGGCCCAGTGCCGGAGGTAGAGTCAACCGAAGTTGGCCGGATCCTTAACGTTCGCTTGCTTTTAGTATAACTCGAAATGCGGCGCGCGCCTCTCCGGATGGCTAGGAACCATCTCTGCCCGCGAGCGACTGCGCGTCCTCTGCAGCAGAGTGGCAGGCTCACCCCCAGCTGTGCTATTCTCAAACAGTTACGAAAACGAGAAGAGACAGGAGTGCAACAGGTTAGTGCTAGCCAGAGAGCAAAAGCAATCCGTCGTTGACACGTATCGCACGCATGCTACCGATACCGGCAGTCCCGAAGTTCAGATCGCCCTGCTGAGCGAGCGCATTGGTCAACTCACGGAACACTTCAAGACGCACCAGAAAGACCACGGCTCGCGCCGCGGACTTCTCATGATGGTGAGCCGGCGTCGCAGCCTGCTTGACTACCTGAAGAAGTACGACTCGGAACGGTACAAGACCGTTATTTCCAAGCTCGGCATCCGCAAATAACAGCGCGATCGGTTCCGTAAGGGGCCGGTTCCAGACATCGAGAGCCTTATCAAGTGCGTTCCCAACCGCGGCCTTGGCCTGCGCCCGCCCACGCGAATCTCCGTACCCGCGCGCATGCCCTTCTGCCCTATAAAAGGATGATTTATGAAGCCTGAAGCAACCAAAGTTTCTGTAGAACTCGCCGGCGGAAAACAACTCTCCATCGAAACCGGAAAACTTGCCAAGCAGGCCCATGGCGCGGCCGTGGTGCGCTTCGGGGATAATGTTGTCCTCGCCACCGCAACCTCGAACCCGGAGCCCCGCGAAGGCATCGATTTCTTTCNNTGAGCGAGCGCGAAGTGCTCACGAGTCGCCAGATTGACCGGCCTGTGCGCCCAATGTTCGCGGACGGATTCAAGTGCGAGACCCAGGTCATCGCCTTTGTCTTATCGGCCGACACGGAAAACGATCCTGACGTCTGTGGCATCAACGCCGCTTCCGCCGCGCTCACCATTTCCGATATTCCCTTTCTCGGCCCCCTTGGCGCCGTGCGCGTTGGACTGATCGACGGCCGCTTCATCGCCAATCCCACTTACACCGAAATGCGCGATGGACTCCTTAACATCATGGTTGTCGGAACCGCCGAAGCGATCGTCATGATCGAGTCGGGCGCGAAAGAAGTAAAAGAAGAAACGGTGGTCGACGCGATCGAATTCGCCCACACCGAAATCAAGAAAATCTGCGCCGCCATCAACGAACTTCGCAGCAAGGTCGGCAAGCCCAAGCGCTCGGTAACGCCTCCGGAGTTGGACGAAACTTACCTCAAAGGTCTGGAAGCGCAGATCGGTCGTCGACTGACCGACGCACTCGATACCAAGAAGCATCCGAAATCGGAGAGCTACGAACTGGTCCGCGTGCTGGAAAAAGAACTTCTGGCCGCTCTGCCCGAGGATGACGAGGCAGGCAAGAAAAAAGTAAAGAAGTACTATGAAATCCTGCGCGAGCGCATTTTCCGCGACCAGGTCATCGATCACAAGCGCCGCCCCGACGGACGCGAGTTCGATCAGATTCGCGAAATCTGGATCGAAGCTGGAGTCCTTCCCCGCGTCCACGGCAGCGCCGTTTTTACCCGCGGCGAAACTCAAGCCCTGGTTACCACCACCCTCGGTACCAGCGACGACATGCAGCGTCTCGAAGGTTTCGAAGGCGAAGCCAAGAAGCGCTTCATGCTCCACTACAATTTCCCCCCGTTTTCCGTCGGAGAAGTTGGCTTCATGCGTGGCGCCGGCCGCCGCGAAATCGGCCACGGAGCGCTCGCTGAGCGCGCCGTTTCCGCCGTGCTTCCCACTGAAGACAACTGGCCCTACGCGATGCGCGTCGTCTCCGACATTCTGGAATCGAACGGATCGTCGTCGATGGCCACCATCTGCGGCGCTTCGCTTTCGCTGATGGATGCTGGTGTGCCGCTGAAGGCACCCGTCGCTGGAGTTGCGATGGGATTGGTGAAGGAAGGCGACAAGTACGCCATCCTGACCGACATCGCCGGCGCCGAAGACCATTACGGTGACATGGATTTCAAAGTTGCCGGAACCAAAGACGGCATCACCGCGCTGCAGATGGATATCAAAGTCGCCGGCATTACTTCGCAGATCATGCGCGAAGCTCTGGCACAGGCGCAGCGCGGACGACTGTTCATCCTCGGCAAGATGGACGAGGTGATCACCGAAGGTCGCGTCAAGGTTTCGAGCTTCGCGCCCCGCATCTATACCCTGCAGATTCCAGTCGACAAGATTCGCGACGTGATTGGGCCCGGTGGCAAGATGATTCGCAGCATCATCGAGCAGACCGGCGTGAAGATCGACGTTGAAGATTCCGGCAAAGTCAACGTCGCTTCAAACGACGAAGTTTCCGCCAACAAGGCCTTGCAGATTATCAGAGACCTGACCGCCTCAGCCGAGGTCGGCAAGACCTATCTCGGAAGGGTCAGCCGCCTGGCCGATTTCGGCGCGTTCGTCGAAATTCTGCCCGGACTCGACGGCCTGCTCCACATCAGCGAAGTTGCCGAGCACAGAATCAAAGATGTTCGCGATGAACTCAAAGAAGGCGACCAGGTGCTGGTGAAAGTTCTGGCGGTTGAAGGCAACCGCATCAAACTGTCGCGGAAGGCGATTTTAAAAGAGCAACGCGCCAAAATGGGCGGCGCTCCTCTGCCCGAAACCGACGACGGAGCGGGTGCAGCGCCTTCGCCGGTAGTTGCGCAGGGCGCCTCGCATGGGGCACCGCAGGGCACGCCCACGGCAGTCATCGAAGGCGGCGCAGATTTCGATGCCGACGATGAACCGAATTTCAATCGCGTGGATGGCGTCGTATCGTCGATCGAGGCTGGCGCCGCTCGTCCCGAAGGCGGCGGCTCTCGTGAAGGCCGTCCCGGCGGAGGTGGCGATCGCAATCGCCGTCGCCGCGGTCGCGGACGCGGCCCAGGCGGCGGACATGGTGGCCACGGCGGAGGAGGGCACTCCGGCGGCGGCGGTGGTGGCCGCGGAAGACGCTAGGTTCAGGATTCAGCTACCGGTACTCAGTTGTAATCTGAGCGAGGGCCGCAGAGATGCGGCCCTTTTTATTTCGCAAATCCGCAGCCGACGTGGGGCGCTTCCACATCCGGGTAGCGCTCGGATTCCTTAAGAAGGGAATTGCCCGCGAACGAGCATGCACGATGAATCGAAGACCGCTGATCACTTCTGGGAAATCGTAAAGTTAACTGTTGTGGTCTCGTTGCTCCGTGCCTCAACTGACTGCTCCCAGGTTTTGGGGACATCGAAGACTGGCCGCTGCACCTTTTTCTCGGTCAAGACGTCGAACGAATTCTGGTGACTGGTGATGCTCCACCCTTCGTGCCAGGCCACAACCTGATAGTGCCCGGGAGGAACGTCCCTGAGTTCGAACCTACCGCTCTCATCCGTCACCGCATAGTAAGGATGCGAGACCACCATCATCTCGGCATTCATCCAAACATGGCCGCCGTTGCATTCGAGGTTGACCAAGCCGGGAGTTTCCATGGTCCTGGAGATCACCTGGTTGGTGTAAGGGAACGGCAAATTGAAGCTGGATGCTCCACTCATGTGAACGGTGTGAAGAGTAGCGTCGGAACTCTTCATTTGAAGAACATCGTTCTGCGGGACTAACAGGATGTGCGGTTCATAGCGGCATTGCTTCTGGTTCAGCGATCGCCGCGGTTGTGGTAGATCCATCGCCTTGCCGCTGGAAATGTTTTTCAGAAAAACGATGGTGTTGGCCACACCGCCCTGCGGTCCGACAATCAGCCGCTCCAGATCGACCTTCTTGCGTGATTCGGGGTCACAAATCTGCGGGTCTTTGGTTACCGGAAATCCCTCTTCGTGCGGCCTCGGCCCAGACCACTTTACCGTTCCGCTGATCGTTCCGCCGTTCGTTACCGTTATAACCTGGTAGTTGCTCTGGGCCCAGACTTGTCCGGTCAGAACTGAGAACAACACCAACATTGCCCCTAATTTCAACGATGCGACCATGGCACACTCACTACTGGTTGCTCTGTCTGCAGCAACCTGACGGTTCGGCTGTGCTGGGGGCAAGACCACAGTCCGGCTAATGTCAGATTAAGGATGCCGGCGTCACTATTAAAGATCACTTAAGTTGCGCCACTCTAGTCACGGGGGTGTTCTGGACTGCTCATCCTCGCGGGTCCGGTCGGCGATAGGAGAACCGACCGGGGTGAGGGTCTCGGTCAGAATGATAGGCGTTTGAAGATAGTTTCCGGGATCTGTTGCACCGCCGCCATCACGTAACGCCAGATCTTTGGTGTGTAAAGCACGTCGGGGGAGCGGCGTTCGAGTGCGTCCACGATGTCGCGGCCTACCTGCTCCGGATCGGCGAAGCGCGCAGCATTCGGCAAGTGATCGGTCATCGGAGTCTGTACCGGCCCTGGCTTGATGGTGATCACTCGAACGCCAGCCGGATGCAATCGGCTGCGGAGTCCCTGAAGGAATAAAGAGAGTGCCCCCTTGGCCGAGCCGTAGACGTAGTTGGAGCGGCGTCCACGGTCGCCTGCGACCGACGTGATCGCGGCCAGGCAGCCGGTGCGCCGGCGCTCGAGGTCCGCGCCAAACAAGGTTAGGATCGCGCTCGCGCTGACAAAATTGATCTGCAGTTCTTCCACCAGGACGTCGATAGAGCGTTCCGAATCCTTCTGTTCGTGCATGGAGCCGTAGGCCAGTAATACGGTGTCGAAGTCATAAAAATTGTGGCACGTAAATTCGAAGACCGAAGCATGTTGCTGGATCGACGCCAGGTTTGCGGCGCAGGTCAACACCTGCTGGGCGCCGCGTGCCATCAGATCGCTCCGCAGCTCCGCAAGCCGTTGCGCCGATCGCGCCACCAGAAGCAACTCGCACCCGCGGCAAGCCAACTGCCGCTCGACTTCCAGTGCAATACCCGACGTGGCGCCGAGGATGACGACCTTTTTCATGCCTGCGGTCATCCTTGCGCCCCTGTCACGCGCCGCCAGAATGAAGACGACATTTTCGGGTCGATGTAGGGAACAAAGCTGCGCCAACGCGGAAAGGAAGCTTCAAACATACTGGGACTCATGCGGGCGTCCTTCGCGGGATAGAGCGCTCCTCCGCTCCGCTGGACAATTTCATCGAGCGATTGCATCAGTTGCAGCGTGCGCTCGCCGCGCATGGCGAAATCAAGCGCAATCGTCAGGCCCGGACGCGGAAAAGAAAGCATTCCAGCCGGGGGCGCCGAACCAAATTGCTTCAGCACGCCGAGGAATGATCCCATGCCGGAGCGCGCGACACAATCCAGCAGCTCCTCGAACGCCGCGAGGTTTGTTTCCGGGACCACGCACTGATACTGCAAAAACCCTTGCCTGCCGTACAGCAGGTTCCATTGCCGAATAGAATCGAGCGGATAAAAGAACGAGTTATATGAAACTAGCGCCGGACCGGTCTTGGCCGCGTGAATCTTGTAGTACGCAGCGTTGAAAGCCTTGACCGTGTAACGGTTCAGCATCCACTCGGGTAGCGCGAAGGACAGCTTAAGTTCGCGCTTGGAGCGGACTTTCGCGCCGCGATCGTCCTTCTGAACTGCCGAGTGATTGCCGCGAAAAAAAATGCCCCGCAGGTCCTTTCCCGCGAAGCAGTCAAGCCATCCAACGGTATATTCGAAGCGGTCGTTGCTTTCGCGGCTTAGATCAAGAAATGAGCTCAAAGATCGAAAGGGAACAAGGTCGGCGTCGATCCATGGTCCGGCAACGTGCTTGAGCTGAATGTCAGCCCACGCAATTACGCCCGTCAGTCCGAGTCCGCCGATGGTGGCGCGCAGCATGTCCGGATTTTCTTGCGAACTGCAGGTCACTAATCCGTCGTTCGATCGATGCAAGCCGATTTGGCGAACGTGCCCTCCGAAAGTTCCGGCGCAGTGATGGTTCTTGCCGTGAACATCGTTGGCAATAGCCCCGCCAACGGTAACGAAGCGGGTTCCTGGCGTGACGGGCAAAAACCATCCTTTCGGAAGAAACACGTCGATAATGTCGTAAAGGCTCACGCCCGCTTCGCAGCGCAACATGCCACTGGACGGGTCAAAACCAAGAATGCGGTTAAGTCGCCGGCAGTCGACCAGTTCGCGTCCTGCGTTGAGACAGGAATCACCGTAACTCCGCCCCATCCCATAAGGGAGCAGAGAACCAGGCGCGGCACGCCTGAGAATCTCCGGTACCTGATCGTTCCACGCGGGCTTGTAAATGTGCGCGTGCGCGGTTTTAGGATAGCGGCCCCACGAAGCAACCCGGGTGATGGGCGACGAGGCAACGGGTTGTTTGCCGGGAGCGGCGGCTGATTGACCAGACATACTAAATGTCT
The DNA here is from genome assembly GCA_003168235.1 of Acidobacteriaceae bacterium. Classification (GTDB taxonomy): domain Bacteria; phylum Acidobacteriota; class Terriglobia; order Terriglobales; family Acidobacteriaceae; genus Acidiflorens. The sequence goes on along the minus strand of PMSZ01000438.1, from coordinate 1,950 downwards.
CGGAACAGTACGACTAACAACTCTTCTTGTGCAAACGTGGATCGCGTTGTGCGATCGCTCATCGGTTAATTCGAACCATGCTCGCGGCGATGACTGCTGCCGCTGCTAAGGCAACCCCATAACTCACGGGGTCGCGGATGGCAAGCGTGACCGGATCTTCTTTCAATTCGCCGCGGTGCGCCAGAAGCCAGGTTCGGCTGAGCCAGTAAAGAACGATTGGGCACAGCAGAAACAGGAATTCGGGCGACGAATAGAGCAGGCGTACGTCCTGGCTGTGAACGTAGAGACTGAAAATGACGACGGCAGAAAAACTGCTCCCGACTCCCAGCGAAAGCAGAAGCTCGCGATCGCCGGTACGGTAGCCACGACCGGAATTGCCTGTCTTGATCAAGTTAGCCGCATTGAGTAACTCAGAGTAGCGCTTAGCCATAGCCAGACTAAGAAAAACGAACATGGAAAAAGCCAGAAACCACTGCGAGAGTGGCGTTGCGGAAATTANNACGTTTAGCAAAAAGCCGAGGGTGATCGATGAGAAAAGTAAGATTGACGAGACCAGCAGTCCCGTGGGAATTGAAACCTCACCGGAGGCAAAGGGGCGTTCTTTTTTCCAGGGGTGCTCGCGATCGGAGTGCAGATCGAGAAGGTCGTTGAGAATGTAGAGTCCGGAAGCGCAGCAACCGTACAGCAAGAAACCCATCGACGTTCGGAGTATCGTCCCGGTCTTCAGGTTATGGGACAGAGCGAGAGGCAAGAAAAGCAGAAGATTCTTGGCCCAGTGATGGCCGCGAAGGGCGTTAACCCACGTTCGGACGCAGTGTCCGAACGACAGATGCGGCTCGAGGATCGTGGCTTTGAGCGTCGTTACCGCGGCAGCCTGCCGGGCGCGGGCTTCCGTGCCGACTACATATGCGCCCTGTGCGCTGCGCCATACCTCAACATCTGCGGCGGAATCGCCTACATAATCGAAGCCAGTCGAGGCAAATTGCTGAGCAAGGAACGCAGCTTTGTTCGTTCCCTTAAGATTCAGTTGGCCATCGCTAGCGTGCACTTCGTCGAACAGGCCGAGATAGGCAGCGATAGTTTCGGCCAGTTCGCGATCGGCGGCCGTAGTGAGTGCTATCCGGCGTCCCGCAGCTTTTTCGCGGTGAATGAGGTCGAGGACCTCCGGACGGTAAGGAAGACGGGCTGGATCGAGATGGATACGAGCGGCGAGTTGACGTTTGACGAAAGCGCGGCCCGAAAGCAACCACAACGGGACCAGCAAAAGCGTCAGCGGGCGGGACTTGAGCGCGGCCAAGGCGCACTCCCACAGGACATTGCCCCGGATCAATGTGCCGTCGAGATCAACGCACAAAACCGGAGACGGCGCCTTGGCAGGTTTCGCTCCTGTTATTGATCCCATGAAATGATCGTCGCATAAGCCGAAGGCGGAAATATCGGAAGAAGTGGCACACCTAGGTAACCTGAGTAACATGCGCTGCGTTAAGGGGCAGGCTACTATGAATCGAATCGCGAGCGCGCTGGAGCGACGCGGAAAGCAATGTCTCAAGCAATAATGTCTCAAGCAATGATGACAGACACTACCAAACAAGCTCCAGAGCCCGGTGCGCTCGACCTACTGGCCGAGTATCTTCGGAAACCCGGCGTCATGCTGCCGCTTCTAGGAGTGGTTACTTTCGTACTCTACTGTGGATCGCTGGGGTTCGATTTTGTATGGGACGACTGGCCGCAGATCGTGAACAGTCCGATCATCCGAAATTGGAGCAACCTGCAGCGGGCTTTCGGAAGCGATCTTTGGTATCACGTCGCGCGGCATCAGGTGTATTACCGCCCGCTGTTTGTGGCGTGGTCGATGCTGAATTACACGTTATTCGGCTTGCGGCCCTGGGGATGGCATCTCGGTGCCATTGTGTTGCACGTAGGTGCGGTGCTTTCGGTGTTCTGGCTGGC
>PMSZ01000515.1 GCA_003168235.1 Acidobacteriaceae bacterium | reverse complement strand
TAGGGCTTTCTTTGAGAGAGGCCTGACACCTGGGACACGGTTGAGGGTGAAATCAGCCGCACGGCCACTGGAGATGCGCCGTTGCCGATCAAGGCGGTTCCTGTCGCTCCCGTCGCTCCTGAACCGCATCCCGCCATGTTGGTGACCATGGTGTGGACTTGATACTGGCCTTGTCCACCCGTTCGGGTTCCGGTTCCTTCGGGGTTCAGAAACAGCTGCACGAATCCGATGATTTGCACGCTGGTTGATGAGGTCGTATAGGTGGTGACATCAAAGACCGGCACAGTGACCAGCGAATCGCTCACGAGCACATCGGTCCCCCTCAGGATCGCACCGCTTTTCACCAACGGATTCTCATCGCCGGCCAGAAACTCAAACGGCAGGAACGGAGAAGAAATGGTCTGATCGACGCTGTCGCCATCCCGGACTCTGCCGAAGGGGGATGCATGCGTCAGGCAGTTGACGGCCGTGGTGGTTTCGTCGTCGCGAGTGGGGTAGTTGCTGAGGTCGATGCCAACGCTTGCGTTGCAGGCAATGGGCGTCTGCACGCAACCGGCGACGCTCAACTGATAGGGTGTGAATCCGGAGCTGCCGTTACAGGACACCGACGCAGCGCCGGGCGAAGGGAAGTTGGTGGGACTTCCCGGAAGGTATAGCCACGAGGTGAGCGGCGGATTCGGGAGAGGAGTGCAGTTGCCGCCGGTGCATGCCGTTTTTAAATAAGTTCCACTTGCCGGGTTATTAACGTCTTGCGTTTGCCAGCCGAGCAGAGCGGAATCCTGGATTGCGCCGGTCGTCGGAGCGAAGATTGGCTGAGTTTGGATGTTAGGATCTATGTTCGGCAGCAGCCAAGGTTTGACACAAAGCGGCGCCACCGGCGGTTGGGTGACGTCAGAAGAGGTCGAAACCGGGGACGGATTGTAGGCCTCGGCTGTGGCCGAGGCGGACACGGCGAGTTGCGTATTTCCCCAGATACGGGAGAAAAACGCCGGCAGAGTGTTGACCTGCACTTGGACGGTGACGGTGGGGTTGGTGTTCGAGCTGTTATTAGTGCCACCGGGACCATTCGGGAAGGTGACCTGTGAAGAAGTCAAGTTTGTACCGGCCACCTGGTTTTGCACTGCCACCTGAGTAGCGACGGCTTGGGCGATCGCCCAGGCGCGAGCCATCGACTGGCCGCTGGTATCGGAGGTNNCGGGCGGCGGCCAGCGCGGCGGAGTCAGCGGCCAGTTGCGCCTCGCTGCGCGCGGTGTAGAGCGTCACCACGTCAATCGAAATCGCCGCCATCGCTCCCACCACAAAGAGCATGACCACCGCTACCAGGACGATCACGGTTCCGCGCTCCTGGCGGCGAGGCACGCCGGACCGCAAACCCGCCTGGCAGTAGGTTCGTGAATTGGATTGGCTCTGTCTCACGTTTTTCACAACTGATTGTGGACGCTTGCGCTTTCTATTACTTGCGTCATCGAGGCGTAGGTTGCGCCCGGGACCAACAACTGGATGACGTTATTGAATCGCCAGTGATAGGGGTACTGGACGGTTATGTTGGTGCCGACAGCCGCCAGCGGTCCAGATTCGCCGGTGGTTCCGGCGACCGTGGCGCCCCACCCGCGATTGATGGTGATGACCAGATTATCTCCGGCGCTGTCACACCCGGACATCGTGTACGTCCACGTCAGGCCAGTCGGTCCGGACACGGTACCTGGCGGCGTGCAGGTGGGTGTACTGGGCAGCACTCCGCTGCCAACCAGTGAATTGAAAACGGCGGTCACTACTGGCAACAAAGAGGGCGGGTTGGTAACTGCACTCCCCGCCTGGATGTCCGTCGTCGGCTGAGCGCCGGCGACGATTGCGCCTTCCTGCGCGGCTTGTTCGATCTTTTGTTTCTGATTGAAAGCGCCACTGAAATCGAAGATGCCGACGACGAACACCACCAGCAACGGCAGGGTGATGGCGAATTCCAGTAGGGCCGAGCCTTGATCCTCACGCAGCCGATTCGCGAGCGCGCTGGTTCTTGCGTTTTTCGGGAACCGGGCGGAGCCTTGATCACGGCGGATTCGCCACTCCATCTAGTCCTCCATTCTGCTCTGTGCCTGTGCCGTCAGGATGATCTGCTGCAAGTTGAGGGAAGTGAAGGGCAGGTAGAACTGAAATGGATATTGAAAGCTCACCACCGACCCGCATTGTGTAGGCTGGGTCTGCGTGACACCCGACGCCACGGGATTGATTTGTACGTTCTGGCAGACGTAGATGTCAGCGCCTTGAGTTGTGCCTGTTGTGCAACTGCCTGGCGGCCACGGTGTCGGACATGTAGCACAGGTTTGTCCCGCGCCGCAGATGGGCATGCTGCCCGGCGGCTGGATCTTGGTGGGATCGAGATTGGAGGCCTGTAGCACGTTGGAAACAACCGTGTCGACGGCCGTAACCAGAGTCTGGGTGTCTCCGCAGGAAGCGCAGGTGTTGCGGGCGGCGGTAATTGCTCCCTGCTGCGCGGCCTGCTGGATCGTGGAATAGATATTGAAGGCGCGTCCAAACCAGACAATGCCGAGCAGCAGCATGAACACGAAGGGCAGCACCAGCGCGGCTTCGGCG
>PMSZ01000035.1 GCA_003168235.1 Acidobacteriaceae bacterium | reverse complement strand
CGAGCAGGCGGTGCTGGCCCTCAAGAGCGATTTTGCCGACTTCAGGACCGTCAGCATGGGTGGTTCGAACGGCCCGGTTTTGCGGAATACGGTATGGGCGCTCCAGGATCCGTCGCCGATGGGCACGGACCAACAGATTTATAACAAGGACATGGAGAGCGCGATCACGATCCGCTTCAAAGGCATCAACATTACTCCCGGCGGATTTGCCGAAGCTGCCTTCGTGCGGCGCTCGCGTGAACTGGGATCGGATTTGCCAACCCCTTTCAACTCCCTCACCATGCCGGGCGCTTCGCAGAGCCAATTGTCGGAGTTCTTCGGATCGGCCCGCCAATCTCGGCCCACGGTTTTCGTCGAGGGCCGCGTGGGGCACATGGATATTTCCAGCTATCTGTCCGGCGACTTCCTCTCGGCCGGCGTGACCTCAACTGCAACCCAGACCAACAGCTACACCTTTCGTCTTCGCCAGGCTTGGGGACAGTTGAAGTTTGATAATGGTTGGAAGATCCTCGGCGGCCAGATGTGGAGCCTGGTAACCGAGAACAAGGCCGGAATCGCGCCCAGCGACGACGTCGGCAAAACCAACGATTCCCGGCCCCAGACCATCGATCCTGGGTATAACGCGGGCTTTAGCTTCGCCCGTCAATATGGCTTGCGTTTGACCAAAGACTTCAGCAATAAAGTGTCGGTCGCGGTGGCCATTGAAAACGCACAAGGCACTCTCACCAGCCACAACAACGCGTCCAATTACCTGCTCGGCGAAGCGGGCGCCAGCAACAGCTACAACACTACCTCCAACTACACCGCCAATCCGGCCCCCGATTTTATCGCCAAGATCGCGTTTGATCCCGGCTTCGGACACTACGAAATCTTTGGCTTAGTCGACCGCTTCACCGACCGCGTATTCCCCTGCGTCGAAAACTACGCCAGCGCCGCTTGCGGCACTCTGAGCGGACCGAGCGCTGTCAACGCCTACAACGCCTCGAAAGAAGGCGGAGGCTTTGGCGCCAATGCCCGCTGGACCTTTGCCAACAAGCACATCGTGTTCGGATTGCACGGCTTTGGCGGCAGCGGCGTGGGCCGCTACGGCGCCGCGCAGCTTTCCGATCTTTCCATCAATCCCAACGGCACCGTGCACCTGATCAAAGACCTGCAGGGTCTCACCACTCTGGAGTACCACCGCAAGAAGTTTGATCTCTATTCTTACGTCGGAGCCGAATACGCTGCCCGCACCTATGGCTTCGATCCAACCTTGAACAAAGGCAACGGAGAATACGTCGGATACGGATCGCCCTTCTTCAACAACTACGGCTGCTACACCGAATTGCCTCCGGGAAGCGGTGGTTTCAGCCCCACCACGCCCGCCAACTGCACGGGTGACACCCGCGCGGTGATCGAAGGTACGGCCGGGCTCTGGTACAACATCTACTCCGGACCCAAAGGCCGCTTCCGCTTCGGCACGCAGTATTCCTACGTGACGCGGCAAACCTGGTCGGGCATCGGCTCCGCTCCCGGAGTCACCCCCGTCACCTACGCCGCACCCGAAGGCCTCGACGGCATGGTCTTCACTTCCTTCCGCTACTACTTGCCGTAACACCAAAACCGGTCCCGCGTCATCATTTGGCGCGGGACCGGTCAGTTTAACTTGCCAGTCTCAACTGGATTATCCGGAGGCAGATCAAGAATAGGGTTTCGTCCGATGAGGGTTGGAGAGACTCAAAATTCTGAGGGGGGAATCTGCCCTCAGATCGCCGCCGGCTTGGTTTTGGCTCTCTCCTTCTCCAGGTCGGCGGCAATTATCAGAACCTCAGGTCTTTAAGGTTTTGAGGTCTTAGGGCTGGGATTGTCCTGAGACCTAAGACCTGACACCTAAGACCTCAGTGTGCCGTTTAGTGAACTTGCTTGATGGCAACTTTAACCTTGTCCGCCACGTTCCTGGGAAGCGGCGCATAGCTGAGCTGGCTCGTCATCTTCTGACCGTCGTTGACCATCCAGTTTAGAAAATCGGCGAGGATCTTTCCCTTCGCTGGGTCAGCGGATTGCACCGGAATCAGCAGCCACGTGAAACTGGAGATGGGATAGGCCGTCTTGCCGGGCGCGTTCGTAATCGACACGCGAAAATCGGCGGGCATATCTTTCACCGATGCTGCCGCTTCGGTCACTCCCTCGAGCGAACCCTTCACGAAATTTCCAGCGGCGTTCCGGATCGATCCATAGGTAATTTTGTTCTCCAGGGCATAAATCAGTTCGATGTATCCGATCGCCCCAGGCGACTGTTCAATTCTTCCGGCAACGCCTTCATTCCCTTTTTGACCGAGACCGACAGGCCATTTCACCGATGGGCCCTTCCCCACTATGCCCTCCCAGTCTTTGCTGACCTTGGAAAGATAGTCGGTAAAGATGAACGTCGTTCCGCTGCCTTCGGCACGATACGTCACGATGATCGGCAGATTGGGAAACTTTATGCCCGGATTGGTTTGCGCAATCGCGGGATCGTTCCAGTTTTGAATCTTCCCGAGAAAAATGCCCGCCAGCACTTCCGGAGTGAATTTGATTTCCCCGGTGACTCCAGGAACGTTATACGCGGGTACAACCGCTCCCATCACAGTTGGAATGTGCAGGATCTTGATCTTCGCCTGCGAAAGTTGCTCGTCCGTCATCGGACTGTCGCTGGCTCCGAAATCAACCGTGCCGTTCAATACCTGGCGGATGCCGCCACCGCTGCCGATCGATTGGTAGTTAATCTGCACGTCTTTGTGCAGCTTGTTGTATTCGCTGAACCACTTGGAATACATGGGATAAGGAAAGGTGGCGCCCGCCCCATTCAATGTAGTCTGCCCCACCACCGGTAGCGCCAATGCGAGACCTGCCAACAGCAGCACGATGCGACGCATCACTTGAGGACTCCTCAACTGTGAATTTAATAATCCAGCTTGTTGTATGGACAAAATATTACGGGAACGTTACAGCAGAATGAATTTCCACTTCCAATGACCCACGATGACCAACTACGACCAACATTGTTTCTCCAAGCTGCCTAGCACTTGTAGAGCCGAAGATGCAAAGTCTCCGCTCTTTCGTGAAACTTCCAGCGCGAATCCATATCTTCTGGCAAACTGCTTAACGGGGGAGTTTTGCGAGCCGTGGTCCTAGACACAGTGATTCTATGACGGAAGAAATTCGTTATGCTCCCGGCTGGCCCGGAATCGAACCGCGCTGGACTTCGAGCGCCAAGACCGGAATTGGCACTGCGCTCAACCTCCATAGCCGGGTTTGGTTCACGCTCAGCCACGGCATTCTCAATGAGATCTATTTTCCCCGCGTCGATCAAGCCTGCACTCGCGACTTCGGTCTGATCATCACCGATGGCCGCGGGTTTTTCTCCGAAGAGAAGCGCCATTGTACCTTCCAAAACGTTCCCATCGAGCCCGGAGTGCCCGTCTACGAACTCACCAATACGGACATTGAAGGCAGATACCGGATCGAAAAGGAAGTGCTGACCGACCCTTGGCGCAACGTGGTGTTGCAGAAAATAAAATTCGTACCGCTGCAAGGCACTTTGGGCGACTACCACCTATACACCCTGTTGGCTTCGCATCTGGCCAATATGGGATACGGCAACACCGGCTGGGTGGGCGATTACAAGGGGAGGCCCATGCTTTTCGCGCAGCGCGAATCCTGCGGCTTAGCCATGGCCTGCTCCGCGCCGATGCCCAAGCGTTCGATCGGATTTGCAGGAGTATCGGACGGATGGCAGGATCTGTCGCAACATTTCCAAATGACCTGGCAGTATGATCGCGCTGAAAACGGCAATATCGCATTGACAGCCGAAATTGACCTTGCCGCCTGCAACGGTGAGTTTCTTGTCGCGCTGGGCTTTGGCGGAATCTGGGCCGAAGCCGGTCAGCAAGCGCTTTCTTCGCTGCTTGCGAACTACGAAAAGACGCGTTCGGACTATGTCCAGCACTGGCAGCACTGGCAGAATACTTTGAAGAAGCTCGACGCGAAGCGAAGAAAAAAAGATTTATATCGCACCAGCATGGCGGTGCTTCGCGCGCATGAATCCAAAGACTTCCTCGGCGGAATCATCGCCAGCCTCTCCATCCCCTGGGGATTCAGCAAAGGCGACGAAGACCTCGGCGGTTATCACCTCATCTGGCCGCGCGACCTGGTCGAGAGTGCCGGCGGATTGCTGGCGGCCGGTGCGGCCGCCGACGCTCTCCGCGTATTGCATTATCTCGAAGCGACGCAGGAAGCCGACGGTCACTGGGCCCAGAACATGTGGCTCGATGGACGTCCCTACTGGACCGGCTCGCAGATGGATGAGACCGCCTTTCCCATTCTGCTGGTCGACCTGCTGCACCGCGAATCTCCCAACACATTCGGGGAGAGCAAGCGCTGGTGGCCGATGGTAAGCAAAGCCGCCGCCTACATCGTGGCCAACGGTCCCGTCACTCAGCAGGACCGCTGGGAGGAAGACGGCGGCTATTCGCCCTTCACCCTCGCCGCCGAAATCTCCGCCCTTCTGGTGGCCGCCGATCTTGCCGATGAAATGGGCCAGTCCGGTCCCGCCGAATTTCTGCGCCAGATGGCCGACACATGGAACGGCAATATCGAACGCTGGACCTACGCGGTAAATAGCGACCTTGCCCGGCAAGTCGGAGTCGAAGGCTATTACGTGCGCATTACTCCTGACGACGGCAACGGCGACGCTTCGCCAACTCAGGGATTCGTTCCCATCAAGAACCGGGCGTTCGGTCCAAATGCGGCCGCGGCGGAGATTGTCAGTCCTGATGCGTTGGCCCTGGTGCGCTTCGGGTTGCGCGCGGCTGACGATCCCCGAATTCTCAACACCATCAAAATCATCGACGAACTGCTGCGCGTGAACCTTCCGCAAGGTCCCAACTGGTATCGCTACAACCGTGACGGCTACGGCGAGCACGAAGATGGTTCTCCGTTCGACGGCACCGGAATTGGCCGCCCCTGGCCCCTATTGGCAGGTGAACGCGCCCACTACGAACTCGCCGCCGGACGCCCCTCGTCCGCGGAAGCATTGCTCGGAGTGATGGAAGGTTCAACCGGAGACACCCGCCTGATCCCCGAACAAGTGTGGGACGCAAGAGACATTCCCGAGCGTGAGTTGTTCGCCGGAAAAGCGTCGGGGTCAGCCTGTCCGCTCGTGTGGGCCCACTCGGAATACATCAAGCTGCGGCGGTCTTTGTTCGATGGCAAAATCTTCGATCAGCCTCCTCAAACGGTTGAGCGCTACCTGACGAAAAACACTTCGGCGCAATACTTCAACTGGCGCTTTAACAATAAGAGCCGCACCATGCCCCGCGGAAAAAAACTCCGCATTCTGCTGCTCGAGCCAGCAACCGTGCAGTGGAGTTTCGACAACTGGCAGACCAAAGAAGACAGCCAGTCCGAAGAAAGTGGATGGAACCTGCAGCGCGTCGATCTGCCCACGGAAATCCTCACCCCCGGCCGCCAGATCACATTCACGTTCCACTGGAAAAACGACGGACGCTGGGAAGGGCGGGACTACCAGGTAACCGTCGAGTGAGAGGAACGCATGTCCCCGCAAGACTCCATTACTTTCCATGAAGTCGAGTTTTCGAGTTTCGAGCAGGAGGTTCTTCAAGGCATCATGCCCATCATGACCCCGTTTGTTATGGTCGTATTTATGAGCGTTCTGACCGTCGCCCAGAGTCTGCCTTCGCCCCAGGTCATTACCGATCCCAAGCAGATCGCGTCCAAGCCCGACGCGCGCGTCGAGAAAAATCTTACGATCGAGAAGCTCTACATGACGCGCTCCGTCGGCGGTTCGACTTGGTCACCCGACGGCGAGACGTTCGCCTTCATCAGCAATCTAAGCGGACGCAATAATCTTTGGCTCGTACCTGCCGAAGGTGGATGGCCGACGCAACTCACCATCAGCAACGAGCGTCAGACCAGCCCGGCGTGGTCGCCCGACGGCAAATGGATCGCGTACTCCTCTGCTCAAAACGGTCACTTTGCAATCTGCCGCAAGCCCTCTGACGGCAGCGGCGTGGAAGAGACTTTGTTAACAGTTGAACAGCAGCCCGGGCTCCACGATTGGTCGCGCGACGGCAAGTATCTGCTGTATTCGGTGCCCGTCCGGGGTGGCCCCTTACGGCAGATATTCGCCTTGCCGCTGGAGGGAGAGCGCAAGCCGTCAGTGGTAGTGGAGCGGGGTGCGGGTGGAAAACTTTCTCCAGACGGCCATTGGCTCGCCTACCAATCGGCCGAATCGGGCAGGTTCGAGGTTTATGTGACGCCCTTTGGCGGCGGGCAGGGTAAGTGGCAGGTCTCGGCTAATGGCGGACAACATCCGCAGTGGAGCAAGGACGGCAAAGAACTCTACTACATGGACCTGACTTACAGTCTTTTCGAGGTCCCGTTAACGAATGCGGGCGGCGCACTGCAATTCGGTGTGGCTCAGAAGCTGATCACCAATTGGTCCTCTCCGCAGGTCTTCTACGACGTCTCGCCCGATGGCAAGAAATTTCTTCTCGACCGGGTTGCGCAGCAGATCAGCCAGTCTGTCACCGTGGTTACGGACTTCACGGCGGGGCTGAAGAAGTAAGTGCCACGGCCAGCTATGCTGACGTGGGCTCCGGAGCAGCGGAACCGGTTCCTCTTCCGGGTGACGGGCCACCCGGAAGTTATGCCCGGCGGGCCAGAAGTCGGCTTCGGGGAAGTGCGGTGCTGTCAAATTTCTGAGCGCTGTCATCTCCGCGAAGTCCGTTTCTGGATAGCTTCCGGACTGCCGACCATCCGGGAGTGATCGCGCGGTAACTCGAATTAAAATGCGGACGCGGTTAACGTTACGAGTTGTGCCAAGTGAGTCGTGCGCCTTCCTTGGGGTGCTAAACTTACCGTCGATTTGCATCCCCTTTCAGAGAGAGAAGCGTGAGCGATCTGACATCCAAGTCAACTCCGAATAACGCGGGCGCGAGCGACAGTTCGGACCCTAAGGCCGCCTTCAACGCAGGCGCTACTCCGATGAAACCTCCTGCGCCCGACCTGGGGTCGATTGGGCCCTATCGCCTGATCAGGAAATTGGGAGAGGGTGGCATGGGAGAGGTGTGGCTGGCGGAACAGTCTGCTCCCGTCAAACGGCAGGTTGCGCTGAAGATCATCAAAGCAGCCCGCTATGACAAGTCCGCATTGATACGCTTCGATCTGGAGCGGCAGGCGCTTGCCATGATGGATCACCCCGCCATCGCCAAGGTTTTCGACGCCGGTTCCACGGCCGAAGGCCAACCGTACTTTGCCATGGAGTATGTGCAGGGCCTGCCCATCACCGAATACTGCGACGAGAAGCGTCTCTCTCCTAGCGAGCGCCTGCTTATTTTCACAAAAGTATGTGAAGGCGTGCAGCACGCGCATCAGAAAGCAATTATTCATCGCGACCTGAAACCCACGAACATTCTGGTGGTTGAAGTGGATGGCAAGCCTGTGCCGCGCATTATCGACTTCGGACTGGCCAAAGCGATCTCCGAGCAATCGCAGCGCGGGACGTTGGTGACGCGTGCCGGGGGGTTGGTGGGCACGCCCGGATACATGAGTCCGGAGCAGATGGATCCCATTGCGGCCGATGTAGATACCCGAAGCGACGTCTATTCGCTCGGCGTGGTGCTCTACGAACTGCTCACGGGAGTGTTGGCCCTGGATGCACAGCAGTGGGAGAGCAAACCTTTTCATGAAGTTCTGCGGCAGGTGCACGAAGAGGAGCCGACGAGTCCGAGCACAAGACTCATCACAGACCCGGCCGCGGCGGCCATTGCGGAAAAAAGGAGCACGGACCCTCGGCAACTGGCAAACATGCTGCGCGGCGATCTGGACTGGATCACCTTGAAAGCTCTCGAGAGAGACCGCGCCCGCAGGTATGGCACGCCTGCGGAACTGGCGGACGATCTCGGACGCTATCTGCGCAACGAACCTGTCACTGCGCGGCCTGCAAGCCTCGTTTACCGGACCAAGAAATACGTTCAACGCCACAAATTCGGAGTGGCGGCGGCCACCGCTGTGGCAATGCTGCTGATCGCGTTCGGAGTGATGCAGGCGATCGAGTTGCGGAGGATTACGCGGGAGCGCGACCGCGCCGACCGCGTTACGAAGTTTATGACCGGCATGTTCAAAGTATCGAACCCCAGCGAGGCGCGCGGCAACGCAGTCACAGCGCGCGAGATTCTGGATAAGTCCTCGAAAGATATCGACACTGGCTTGCGCAAGGACCCGGAGCTGCAGGCCCAATTGATGGAAACCATGGCGCAGACGTATGCCGGACTGGGCTTGTATGGCCGCGCGCAAGATTTGGTAGAACACGCGCGGCCAATTCAAAGCTCAATGTTCGGAGAACGAAGCCGGGAAACACTGGCAAGCGAAAGTTACCTGGCCCAGCTCCTCCGCGCCCAAGGGCATTTGCCAGAGGCGGAAAAGTTGTTGCAAAACACGCTAGAGGCCCAGCGCCAGGTTCTCGGTCCCAATGATCCTGACACTCTGGCGTCTATGGATCGCCTCGGCTATGTTTATGCCAATGAAGCACGTCACACCGACGCTGAAAGCATGTTCCGCCAAACACTGAACGCGGAGCGCAAAGTACTTGGCCCGGACGACCCTCAAACCCTGAGCACTTTGAACGAGCTGGCAGAAATTCTGACCCCGCAGGGGCGGTATGCGGAAGCAGATCAGATTTATGGCGAACTGGTCGCGGCACAGAAGCGAACTCTCGGGCCGGACCATCCCGCGACCCTGCTTTCGATGTCACACGCGGCTGAGAATTTTGAGGAGGAGGGCCGCTTCCCAGAAGCTGAAAGGCTGTATTCCAACGTGATTGCCGCTCAGCGTCGCATACTTGGGCCGGAACATCCCCAAACTCT
>PMSZ01000439.1 GCA_003168235.1 Acidobacteriaceae bacterium | reverse complement strand
CGTTGAATCCGTGCATAACGAAGTGCCCGCCCAGATCGATGACGGTGGTATTCGGCCCTTTCAACTTCATGATGTCGGCACGCGTCCCGACGGCAAGAATGTGGTCGCCCACCGCCGCCAGTGCTTCCGAGCGCTGGCCCGAACCTAAAGACGACGCAGCTTGGATCTCTCCCGTGTAGATATTGGCATGGGTAAAAATGACATCTGCTTTCGGCTTCACGGCGCTCTGGGCTTCTTTCGCAGGTTCTTTTTGCACTGGGGCGCCACTCTGCGCCGACATACCAGCAGCTAGAGTCAGCAGTAGGATCGGAGCGATTCGGGCTATCATTCGTCAACTCCCGCCATTGCGAGCATTGTAAGCAGAATGCGCCTCAGTCCGAGGTCGCGTCCATTGCAGTCGAACCATTCTTGCAACGTGTGCGCTCCGCCTCCGGAGCCGCCGCCGCCGATGGCGATGGCTTCGCGGCCGAGCGAAAGCGGGATATTGGCATCGGTCGAAGCCCGCTGCACTTGCGCTGTGTTGCCCAGGTGCGAATCTACGGCGCGAATTACCTGCAGGAGCCTGGCATCCTTGGCCAGTTCACCCGCCGGACGATTTCCGATCTCGATCACTTCGCTCTGCACCACCTGCGGCCTTGGACCTCCGCGTTGCGCGGCGATTCGATTTTCTTCCGCGATTGCCCGCTCCAATGCAGTGCGCAGCGCCCGCTCCATGCGGTCGATTTCCGCCATTGACGTAGAGCGCAGATCGACCCTGATGCTGGCCGATTCCGGAATTGAATTCACCGAAGTTCCGCCACGAAATACGCCAACGTTGAAAGTCGTTTTAGGAGATGCCGGTACCGGCGTCTGGCTAAACACCTCGATCGCGCGCGCCAGCGCCATAATTGGATTGGGTGCGCCGAAGTCGCTCCAGGAGTGGCCGCCGGGACCGCGCACGATCACCTCAAAACGGCGGCTGCCGAGCGCTTCCGCGACGATCGTGTCGGATCCTGCGCCATCGACAATCACGCTGCATGCAATCGTATCGCGCCAGCGCGGCGTGCGGAAAACATGGCGCATGCCGCGCAGATCGCCTTCGCCTTCTTCTCCAACGTTGCCGATGAACACGATCGGCAGCGCGTGCTCGATACGCACGCTCGCCATGACGCTGGCGACGGCCAGTATCGCGGCGATGCCCGCACCGTTGTCGGAAACTCCCGGCCCATACAGGCGGCTCGCCTGCTGCCGGATATTCAACGGCGTCGCCGCCGGAAAAACCGTGTCGATGTGCGCGCTGAGCGCCACAAAACGGTCGCCCCGGGCGGGACGAACGCCAAACACATTACCCACCTCGTCCGCGTGAACGTCGACGAGCCCGAGATCACGAAATCGATCGGCGAGCCAGGCGCCGCGAGCGCCCTCGGCAAACGGAGGCGCGGCAATGCGCGTCGCTTCCATCTGCCAGAGAGCAAATTGTGGTTCCTGCGAACGGAAGCGCTCAAAAGCTGAGCGTACTCCTCGCGCGTTAGCAAGCCGCGCCACCTGCTCCCTGACCGGAAGATCGGCCAGAAGATGCAAATCGGAGGACACTGGGGGAGTTCGTTCCATGCCTGTGCGCTTATCTTATAACGATAACGAAGCTGCGGCTAACTAAGCTGTGATGCGGCGGGAATCACGACGAAATCAGGAGTGCTAAGCCTGCTGGAAGATCGCAGTGAAGATAACAAGAGGATAGCAATTGGAAAGGAATCGCCTTTCCGACATCAACTTCAGCGAACGCCGTGGAGCGCGGTTTCGGCGGGGTTCGCTTCCAGCATCTGCATGCCGTTCAGGATCGTGGCGATCACGTTCTCATCGCCGACAACGGTGTTGATCATCATGTGATACAGGGAGCGGGTCGGCCAGTCGGCATTGAAGTAATGCTTGATGTAGGCCATCCGTTCTTTGTCGACGTTTTCTACCAGGTCTTCGGCCTCTTCGCGGCTCTTGCCCAGGGCGAGCAAACGGCGAATTTTTTCATCGTGCGGAGCATAGGTAAAAACGCGAAACGTATCTTCACGCTCGCGCAAAAAAAATGGCCCGCCACGGCCCACGACTACGGCGTTCCCCTCGGCAGCGATGTTCTGCATGATCTCTTCCACCATCGCCATCATGTGGTCGGCATCAAACGCGCGGGAATTCCCGGCTGGCATACTGCGCTCATAGCTGCCGCGCCAGAAGGCCTTGGCAAGGCGATAGAGGCGGCTATCCACGCGCTCGTCGCACAATGTGACAGCCGATTCCGACACTTGCGCGCGTTTGGCGATCTCGCACGTCAGTTGCTGGTCCCACAGCTTCCAGCCCAGGCGGCGCGACAATTCGCAGGCAATGCCTCCGCCCCCGCTGCCAAACTCGCGTTCGATGGCAATGATGCGAAACATCCGGGCTCCACTCCCATTTTACCGCCGACGAGTCTATCGCGGAGGGAATTCAAAGCCAAGCGGAAATTGCCGGCGAGGCCCCGGTAAGCTGTAGAAAAGTCCCGCCCGTCACCCTGCTGCGCGACCCTGGTGCGTGGCCCTGGTGCGCGGCCCTAGTGCGCGGCCATGGTGCCACCGGGCTTCGTTTTCTTGATGAGAAACACGAATGGGATGAGACAGCCGATCACGGTCCCCAGCACCCAAAAATTATCGATGTAGGCGAGCATGGTCGCCTGCGTGATGACTCTCGCCTGCAACAGGGCGTAGCCGTGCTGCATCGCGCTTCCCGGTCCGGAACCAGGTCCAGCGCCACTGCCGGAAAAAACGCCGGTCATCCCGCGCAGCGCCGATTCAAACTGCGGATTGGACGCGCTCAGGTTCGCCGAAAGCCGCGATTGATGAAACTGGGCGCGGCGGGCCAGTCCGGTGGTAACGAGTGAAATTCCAACGCTGCCGCCCATATTTCTGGCGAGGTTCATCAAGCCTGACGCCGCATTGTTTTTGTCGCGCGGCAGATTGGCATACGCGGCAGTATTGATGGGCACAAACAGGAACGCCAGTCCTGCCGCCTGGAACACACGCGCCATCGCTACGGTGCGGAAGTCGACGCTCAGGTCGAAATTCGTCATATGGAACAACGAGAACGAAAGCATCGACAAACCAAACATCATCAGATAGCGCGGACTGTAGCGCGAAAGCAGAAATCCGACGATGGGCATGAGCACCATGATCGTGAACCCGCCCGGCATCAACGCCAACCCGGAGCGCTCGGCCGTATAACCGAGCAAAGTCTGCATGAAAAGCGGCAACAGCAGCGTGCTGCCGAGCAGTGCGAACCCGAGCATGAACATCAGAAAGTTGGCGGCGGCAAAACTTTTCTCGCGAAACAAATGCAAGTCGATGATCGGGTCTTTGTGGTGCCATTCCCAGAAAACGACAAAGATCAGCGACAACACCGAGATCACCGTCAGAGCCACGATGAAATTCGATTCGAACCAGTCGTCGCGCTGGCCTTTATCCAGGATCACCTGCAGCGTTCCCAATCCGAGCGCCACGAAACCGAGGCCCATGTAATCGATGCGGGTTTCACTCAGCTTGCGCCGCTTGAAATACGGAGGGTCCTGAATCAGCCGCGAGGTCAGCAGCAGCGAAATAATTCCCACGGGGATGTTGATAAAAAAAATCCAGCGCCAGGTAAAGTTGTCGGTGATATAACCGCCGAGCGTTGGCCCAATCGCCGGCGCCATCACGACCGCGATTCCATAGACGGCAAAGGCCATGCCGCGTTTGGCGGGAGCGAAAGTATCGGCGAGGATCGCCTGCTCACTGGGCTGCAGGCCGCCGCCTCCCGCACCCTGCATAATGCGGAAGATGATCAGCATGGTGAGATTCGGGGCTAGTCCGCACAGGAACGAACTGATCGTGAACAGCGCCACACAGCCCATATAAAACCGCTTGCGGCCCAGGATCGAGGAAAGCCATCCGCTCAGCGGCAACACGATGGCGTTCGAAACCAGGTAAGACGTCAGCACCCACGTGCTTTCATCCTGTCCGGCGGAAAGACTCCCGGCAATGTGCGGCAATGCCACGTTGGCGATGCTGGTATCGAGCACCTCCATGAACGTGGCCAGCGTTACCGTAAGCGCAATGATCCACGGATTGACCGCCGGCCGCCATTCGGCAGCGTCGTTCATGGTGATGGCAGCAGCGCCCATTATTTAATCCAGACCTTCGGCTCCACCGACATTCCCGGCCGCAGTTCATGCCCTTGATCTTCGCCGGCATCCAGAACGATCTTCGCCGGAATGCGCTGCACGACCTTGACGTAATTACCCGTGGCGTTCTCCGGAGGAAGCAGGCTGAACCGCTCTCCACTGGCGCCGGCAATCGAATCGACATGCCCCTTGTAGGTCTTGCCCGTCGCATCGACCTCAATGTCCACGCGCTGGCCGGGCTTCATCCGGCTGAGTTGTGTCTCTTTGAAGTTGGCCGTGACCCAGATATTCGCCGCATCGAGCGGGATGATCTTCATCATCTCCTGGCCCGGCGACACGTTTTGACCAATCTCCACTGTGCGATTGCTCACCGCTCCGCTGACAGGCGCAATGATTTTGGTGTACTGCAGATTGAGTTCCGCCTGGTCGAGTTGCGCTTTCTTCTGTTCGGCAATCGCCTGCGCCGACTCGGCGCGCGCCCGGATCACCCGCATCGTCTGCGGCGCCGTGCCGGCGTTGCGCAGATCGGCTTCAGCTTGGTCGAGCCTGCTCTGCGCCTGTTTGATCTGCGCCGCGATAGCGTCCGCATTCGATCGCGCCGCCGCCAGCGTGGCCGCCGCCGCTTGCGCGCTGTCGATCGCCTGGTCGTACTGTTGCTGCGAAATTTCCTGCTTGTCGATCAGTAGCTTGTAGCGGACCAGATCGTTCTGCGCTTTGGTGTTGTTCGCGTCCGCTTCCGCAACCTGCGACTTGGCCGCCTCAAACTGCTGCCGTGTGGACGTAATTCCCGCCCCTGCGCTGGAGACACCAGCCTGGGCGCTGCTCACCTGGCTCAACGTGTTTACGTTCGTGATCGGCACGTTGATCCCGGCAGCCGAAGCCTGCGCCAACGCGTCGGCGTATTCCGCCCGCGCCTGCGCGACCGCGACCTCATAGTCGGCGGGATCGATTTCGACCAGGACCGTTCCCTGTTCTACATACTGGTTGTCTTGCACGTTGAGGCTGATGACGTGGCCGCTCACCCTGGCGCTCACCGAATTCACGTGCCCGTCAATCTGCGCATCATCGGTCGATTCGTAGCTCGCGAAATAGCGCCACAGGAAAACGACGCCCACCACCAGCACGATGCCGGCGAGAATTAAGATGAATTTCGTGCGCGGATTCCCCAAAAAAGCAGCCCGCCGTTGATAACGGGCTTCGCTGTCGGGAGGAGTTTGCGGTGGTTGAGTCTGCGACTGCGGCGCACGCGCTTCCGTTTGCGGTTTCGGCTCAGTGGCCACGCTGCTGGTTGGTTCCATGAATGATTTCCTCTTGCTTACTTCCTTTGCAAATATTCGCGAACACCCTCTTCCGCGCGTCCCAGGGCACGAGCAAACAAAACTTTCGCCAGATCGTGCTGATAGAGGCTGGAAATCAAATTCTCGTGCGCCGTCGCCAGCGCTTCCTGCGCCTGCACGACTTCCAGGTTGTCGGTAACGCCAGCGGAAAAACGGTCCTGCGACTGGGTCAGAGCCTGCTCCGCCAGGTTCACCGAACTCTGCGCCACCTCCACCAGATCGGCCGACGACTTCAGATCGAGCAGAGCGTTGCGAACATCCTGATCGATCAGGCCCTTCACATCCGCCAGTTGCGCCTCGGCCTGGCGCAGGCTGGCTTCGGCCTTCAGCACATCGCTGTGCACTTTGCCGCCTTGAAAAATCGGGACATTCAACGTGCCGGAGACCGCATAAGTCGGCAGCACATCGCCCGGCACGGCTCCAATCTCGCCCATATTTGCCGATACATCGACCGTGGGATAGTATCCGGCGAACGCGCCGCGGCGTTCCAGTTGCGCAGCCACCAGACGATCATGAGCGGCTTTGTAATCGGAGCGCGAAGAATAGGCGCTCTGCAGGCTGCCGGCAAGATCAGGAATGGGAAACGGTTCGTACGGCGTCTTTTCAGGCAATTCAAATTCCTGCCCGTTCGCCAGTCCTATGACCCGGGCCAGCGAGATTTTCTGTTTGGCGAAATCGTTCGCCGCTGCGATCAGTTGCTGCTGCCGCGTCTGGTATTCGACCTGAGCGCGCAGCGTATCGATTGCCGGAGCGACCCCGGCCTGCTGCTGCGCCACCGCTTTGTCGTAGAGGGCCTTCGCGGTTTGCACTTGCGCCTGTGCGGTTTCGACGCGAGCGGCTCCGGCGATCGCCACCAGATAGGCGTTTCCGGTAGCGAGTACGACCAGATCGCGCGCATCCTTCAAACTGTGTCGGGCCACGCTTTCGCCGACAACCGAGGCACGATACTTCTGGATCGACTTCCAGTCGAAGACACGCTGCGTCGCTGAGGCGCGTACATCAAAGTAGGAGAATGGGCCGATAACGGCCGGCACATTTCCGAATGGGCCGCCGCTGCGCAGTCCCAACGCTTGCAGGCTCTCTTTCTGCACCACCTCCTGTACGTCCGCGTTGACGTTCGGAAGCAAGTCGCTCAGCTGTTCCCATTTTTCTCCCCGGGCTTCAACCGTGTTGTACTCCGACAAAAGTCCAGCCAGGTTTTGCCGCAAGGCGCGATCGATTGCATCTTTGAATGTCAGTTGCAGTACGCCCGGCGTGACCTTGGCTTCCGGCACGCTGCCAAAGACAGGATTCTGGGCTGAGGTTTGCACCTGCGAGGTTGCCGGCGATTGGATCTGAATCGTCCCGCCCGTCGAAGCGCCCGTAGAAGCAGAAGAGGAACTGGAACTCTGTGCGCACAGTACCGCGGGGAGCAAAAGAACGGAAGCAACCGGCAAAACCGCATTGGGTAAAGAAAAACGCGGTATTAAAAATCGCCGTAAGAAAAAAGGCAAAATTGTCGCACTTTTCATTGTAATTAACCAGTTAGTTAGATTCTACCCAAGGCCCTTGCCAGAGGCAATCCACTTCATGGTATGCAGGCCTGCACAACTACGAGCAATCGGGATGATCCGGTACGAACCGGCAAAAGAAAGCTCGACAGGCAAACGCTCATCCCCAGGAACATTTGGCCGAATCCGCTCAATCCGCAAAAGATAATGGACTCATTCTCGGAGCGGCCCGATGCAAATTAATTAAGACGCAATTATTGAATCGGAGCAGCCACGGTGACCTTGGTCATCTTGTGTAACCCCCACTCCAAGTTCAATCTAGACCGGAGTCAAGGACTGCCCGGCGACTGATGTTTGCGCGAGGCTAGTCTTGTGTGTCGGTCCCTGCGCACGTCCGAACTTATGAACGAAGAGACGAAACAGCCGCCCAAAGGATCGGACTGGACGCGACTGCTCACCGATCCCGATCTAGTCAGCCACCTTGGCCAACTCCTTCAGACCTACCGTGAAGTAGCTCCCGAACAGCGCGAAGAGGCACTGCTCAAGGCGATGCATGCGATCAAAGACGCAGCCGTGAAGGCACGCGAGGCCGCGCAAACCGCGCCCTGGGCCGCGGCCGCTCCACCCGCCCCGCTGCAACATCCTCAGCCGGTGCCGGTGGGGGAGACGCCGCCATTTGAACCGGACATGCTCACCTCGCAGGAGGAAGCCGACCGCCGCCGGTTTGCACGTATCAAATGCTACGTCGCGGTGGAAATTCACATTGCGGGCATCGAACAACCTGTATGGGGCAATCTGGTCAATGTCGGACGCGGCGGATGTCTGGTCGAAACCGCCAGCACCGTTCCGGCGGGCAAAGCCC
The DNA here is from genome assembly GCA_003168235.1 of Acidobacteriaceae bacterium. Taxonomy (GTDB): domain Bacteria; phylum Acidobacteriota; class Terriglobia; order Terriglobales; family Acidobacteriaceae; genus Acidiflorens. The sequence continues at coordinate 19 of PMSZ01000439.1, read as the reverse complement.
TGGAAATCGGCTTGTGGGT
>PMSZ01000064.1 GCA_003168235.1 Acidobacteriaceae bacterium | reverse complement strand
ACTTACACGATCCCGATGGGCGTGCTGGTGGGCATTCTCATCGGCCTGAGCCGCCTTTCGGCGGACAGCGAAATCACAGCGATGCGCGCCAGCGGGCTGGGCGTGTGGACTTTTCTGCGCGTGATTTCGATTTTCGTGGTGGTGGCATGGCTGCTGGCGCTTGGAAACAGCGTCTATCTTGCACCGCGCTCGCTAGCGGCTCTGGGACAACTGCAGGACGACCTCAAAGGCTCGCAGGCGTCGTTCGAGGTGCAGCCGCGGGTGTTCTATGAAGGATTCCCGAAGATCATTCTTTATGTGCAGGACGTCAAGGCGATCTCTGGCGGAGCTTTGTGGAAGGGCGTTTTTCTTGCCGATCTGACGGACCCATCGGCGCCGCGCATCAGCCTGGCACGCGATGGCCAGCTGGTCAGCCAGGGAACGGATACTCTGGATTTGCATCTCATCAATGGATCGACTCACGAGACCGATCCCAAAAACCCCGAGCAGTATCAGATTTCGACTTTTAAGACGACCGACATTCCGTTGCAAGTTCCGACGACGCAAGGCAGTCAGGAGCATGAGCCGACGTCGCTCGGCGAGGTCAAGTTTTCTGAGCTTCTTCGTGCGGGGCAAACTGGCGATCCCAATACGCGCCGGTGGAACCTGATCGAATATCATCGGCGGCTCTCACTGCCGACGGCCTGCATCGTGCTGGCGCTGGTCGGCATTCCGCTTGGGCTGTCGTCGAAAAAGGGCGGAAAGTCCAGCGGGTTTGTTCTGACGATTCTGCTGGTTTTTGTTTACTACTCGCTTTCTTTGGTCGGAGTGTCTTTCGCGCGGCAGGGACGGCTCTCGCCGGCGGCTGGAGTCTGGCTGGCGGATTTCGTGTTTTTGCTGGGAGGAATTTTTCTGCTGTGGCAGTCGGAGCGCCGGCCGATTGAATTGACGGCGCTGAGGTCATGGTTCGGGACTTCGTGGTTTCGAGTTCCAGGGATTAAAGGCCCGTGGTTCAAGAGTTCGGACACGCCCGGGCTGTCGCAGAATGGTGAATCGGTTCGTCCGCTGGGTCGAGAACGGCGCAGTTCTCGGGGGCCGCGGCGGCGATTGTTCAATCTTCAGTTCCCGACCATCCTCGACGATTACGTGCTGCGCGGATTTGTGTTCTATCTGGCCATGATTGTGGCTGCATTTCTGCTGCTACTGCTGGTGTTCACGTTGTTCGAGTTATTGGGCGATATCTTGCGCAATCAGGTTTCGCCGCTTACGGTGGGCGAATATCTGCTCAATGTGGCGCCGTATTTTCTTTATACGACCACTCCTCTTAGCATGCTCTTGGCGGTGCTGGTCACCTTCGGCCTGCTGCAGCGGACGAACGAGATCACAGCCATTAAGGCGACCGGCATCAGTCTTTACCGCGTCGTGATTCCAGTGCTGATGGCTTCCATTCTGGTCGCGGGTGTGCTCTTTTTATCTGACCAGCTTTATCTTCCCTACACCAACAAGCGGCAGGACGCGTTGCGGAACGAAATCAAGGGCAAGCCGGCACAGACCTATCTGCGTCCCGACCGCAAGTGGATTTTTGGCCAGCACTCGGACATTTACTACTATCAATTCTTCGATCCCGATCACGATCAGTTCGGCAACCTGACAATTTTTCAAATCGATCCTGCGAGTTTCTCGATCGCGCAGCGGATTCATGCCGAGCGCGCCCACTGGGAAGACGGCTTGAACCGGTGGGTCTTTGAGCAGGGCTGGGAACGTTCGCTCAATGGTTCGGCGATCGCGCCCAACGGCTACCGTACTTTTGAAGTCTCGACTTTTGCCGACGTCACAGAAGTACCCGCATATTTCAAGAAGGAAGTGAAACAGTACTCGGAGATGAATTACGAGGAGCTCCGGCGTTATATCCGCGACCTGCAACAGAGCGGATTTGACGTGGTGCGGCTGCGAGTGCAGCTCAACAAGAAACTTTCCTTCCCCCTGATCACGCTGATTATGGCCGTGCTGGCCATCCCATTTTCAATCTCCGCGGCTAAAAAGGGCGCCATCACCGGAGTCGCGGTCGCGGTCGGCATTGCGGTCGTCTATACGGTAATCTCGAGACTCTTCGAGGCGATGGGTGATCTAAGCCAACTGCCGCCCGCGCTGGCAGCCTGGTCGCCGGATATCATCTTCGCCATGGTCGGAGCGTATCTGGTGTTGAGGATTCCGACCTAGGATGAAATCGATGATTTTTGATTGCTGAGATCTTTGATTGCTGATGGATGATTAAGATCCTGCGGGAGGCGGGTTCCTCAATCAAAAATCAACCATCATCCGCAGCACTCTACTTTATTGCCACACCCCACGGCAATGGATCGGTTTGGATCGGAGTCTGCGGGGTCAATACACCGGTCGCCGGGGTGATCGAATATTCCGAAAGGGTTGAGGAACTCAGATTGGTGACGATCATCCAGGTATCGTCGCTGCGGATCGCCATCGAAGTGGGAAATGAATTGGTGGCGACGGTAGCCGGAGTCGAGAACGTCAGTGCGCCGCTTGTAGCGCCCACCCTGAACACTGAGATCGAAGTTTGCCCCGTGTCCAAGACGTATAGGAAATTCGCGTAGGCATCCATCATCAACGGTCCTGGGGCATTGCCTCCGGCGGGAACTGCCGGGCCGCTCACCGGTATCAAACTGTAGTCCCCCAGCGTGCAAGTCGGAAGGTTGACGCTGCTGCAAATAGTGAAGGNNGAAGGCGCTGATGGTGTTATCGGGCTGGCTGTTGGAAACGAAAACGAAACGGTTACAGGGGTCGACCGTGACGCCCGACGGTACCTTGCCGGTGGCATTTTCCGAAACCAGAGTGAGCGCTCCCGCCGATGAAACGGAATAGTTCAGCACCACGTAGTTATTGGAATCGGTAACATAAAGGTTCTCCGTGGTCGGGGCCACATTGCCCGAGCAAGCCGCATAAGATGGAGGAAAAACGGTAGGAGTCACCGCCAACGCTGAGGCGCTGGGTATGGCCGTCAGAGTAGTGCTGCCCGGCAATCCGGTCAGAAGAAAAGGGGAACCAGAAACCTCAGTCAGGGCGCCATTGCTGCCCACTGACAGCACCGAAACAGCACCCGGCACTGCGTTGCCGGAGCTGTCACTGGTTTGAACGTCGGCTATAAATAGCAGCTTCC
>PMSZ01000500.1 GCA_003168235.1 Acidobacteriaceae bacterium | reverse complement strand
AACGATGAGTTGAGTCGCTCCAGCCAGTTTGTGCCATTGCCCGTCTGGCCTATGTAATTCGTAATCGATATCGGGGACCCAAACGCCAGTTGCCCCGAGCTTGGATAGACATTACTAGTTACATCGGTTCCTATCCACGTATCATTCGCGCTCGCCGGCGGACGATACCCCCAGGTCGATTGCGTAAGAGATGGTTGAGAATCTAGAAGCGTCACAATGTGATGCGCCGAGATAAGAGCGCCAGGCGTGCTGGAAAAATTTAGCCGCCCCTTCGACAGCGTCATGCCGTTGCCCACCTCGGCCCCATCGGTCATGATCGTGGCTGTCTGATTAGGCACGCTGTTATTAGGAGATGTGACACTCGCCAGACACGCCGTGTAACCCCCCGGAGAGGCCGCCCCATAGCTCGAACACTGATGCGCTACCTCCAGCGGGTTTCCGTTCAGCCCGATACCTACCGCCGTGTACTGTTCTGCATCAACGCTGACGCTCTTGTTGACCGAAACGATCGAACCCGGCCAAAAGCTCAGAGTTCCGCCATAGTTCGCCTGTTTGATCGAATACGAGGAAGTGGAAGAAGATCCAGTATCTGTGTAACTGCAAACCAAACTACCAGAGCATGCTGCGGACTGAGTAAGTCCCTGTGCCACGTACCCGCAAGTTCCACCCGACCCACCCGGGCACCCTCCATTAAAAGGATAGATGGCGCCCACTCCAGCCGGCGTCGTCATGCGGACCACATCGTAGGTAATCGCATCGGCGCCGTTCGCTACTCTCGGCCATCGCACCGGAATTGAATCACTTCCCGTTGAGAGCCAGTTTAGGATTTGCAGCGGCGAAGTTTGAGTTCCGGACGTCGCGTCATTGGCCACAATGAAGTAGGAGTAAGCGATCGTCCCAGTTCCGCCCGTCGCAAACGCTCCCGTAGTCCCGCCATTGCCTGCGATCTGAATGCTCGCAGCCCCGCTCGAAGCGCCGGCGATCAAGCCGGCAATGCCCAGGCCAGGAAAGGGAGACCGGGGCGGGGACTGCGGATTTAGACTATTAGAGCTCTCGGAATAAATGTTCTTTAGATATGCTCCCTGATAGTTCCCGGTAGTGTTCGATGAATACACTTCCCACGGCCCCGTCGCTTGGATCACCGTGTTCTCTATGTAAAGTCCATTGGAGTTGTAGTCCGTGACCCCGTTCGAGTAATTGGCTGTGATCGTGGAGTCGCGAAGTGTAATAACAGGCGCAATCTGATGACTCTGGTTCCCCGCCGAGAAGACGAACGATCCCGTCCAGTTGGCGCTGTCATTCAGCGATATCGCCTGGTTGTTGAAATGATCGATCGCTGCATTCTCGTCATCCCATATATCGAAGAAGTTATTAAAGCTGCCTGCTTCTCCGACCTTGTCATAAGAGATATCGATCAGATGCGTATCCATAGCGTCGTCTAATACCGCAACATAGTCCAACGCGACCACGCCAGGACTGACTTGTGTAGCAATGTTCGGGCCACTGTGCGCGTACTGGAATGTAGTTGCGCTGGGCACCGCGGTGACCATGGCGTCGCCCCAATAGTTGCTGTTGTCGGTAAACATGATCGTCACCATGTCTCCCACCCGAAAGCCGTGGGGACTGGCCGTCGTGATCGTCGCAACCTGGGAGGTCCTCTGCGTTTGCGTGATCGCAACTCCGGCAAATGAGGGGTTTGAAGACAGATTCACTGGCGAGCGAAAAGTCAGGCCAGAAACAGTATTGTCGGTGAAGTCGTTCGAGGTCACCAAATCGCCAACTTGCAGGCACGGGCCGCGCCCAAGGCAGTTCAACGATGTTCCGTACGCACTCAATACAGATTGGTTAGAGTGCAGATAGATCGTTCCATTGACATTGTAAGTGTTGACGGAACTGTAGGGGCCGTTGGCAGGGATTGTGACATTACACTGGCTGTTCTTGTAAGTGGTGGGATTTACACCGCAAGCCGCGTTCAGTGTTTCCTGAATGCCCGAAGAAACTGAGCCAAGGCTGTACCCGGCCGCATAAGAATAAAACGGAGTGAATGTGATCGTGCCTGACGCAGCTCCCGAAGTGCAACCTCCGGCGGCAGTAACAACGTTGACCGCTTCGCTGTTTCCTCCACCCGAGAGATAAACTTGATACCCAGCGCCGCTGGTTGTGTCAATGCCGACCGGACACGGCGAAAGTGTGACGGTTGCCGGCGATCCTCCAGTTAGTGAGCTGGATAGAGTCTGCGTCCAATTCAGCGCCGTCGTGGCATAAGTGATGCCGGCTGGCGCACCACTGCCGCAGGATCCCCACGTAGAATTGCCGTTCAGGCAAGTTGCCGAACTGGCTACGCCCGCGCCTAACTCCGCCGTAGGAACTACCCCACTTACAACGTTCGCCTTGGCCAAAAGACCGTTGTCCACATAATTCTTGTCCGCCGCTTGGTAAGGCGCGGCGGGATCGGCAGGCAGTGTAAGTGGCCCAGTCATGGTGCCGCCCGCCAGCGGGAGGTAGTCTCCCGAACCTACGTTCTCTACGGCCTGGTCGACATACCCCTTGTTCGCAGCGTCATATTGTCCGACCGGCGCCGGAAGCGACGGAGGCGCAACAAACTGCTTTGTGCCCGTTATGGTTTCCGTTCCAGCAAGGTGCACGACCGTGGCGTCGATCGCCAACGGTGCCACGGCCGCATTCACATACTGTTGCGTGGCAACAAGGTTTCCCAGCCCCGTTCCCGGCGTCGTAAGCACAGCTGCAAGCGTGGTCGGCGACGTTGATGGAACGGCCCAATATTCCGTCCGCACGGTTCCGTCATCGAGCTGGAAGACGACGTCGTAGTAAGTCCCCGCTGGAGTCGCGCCAACGTTGGGAACCAATTGCGCGACAAACGCTCCCTCGGGTCCCAATGTGACCGCCAGATTGCCGGCCGTCACCGCGTATCCGTCCGCGGACACGAACGACGGCCAGGTAATAAGCGCCGTGCCCTCAGCGGCTGTTCCATCGGCTCGGTAAACGGTGCCGCTGATCGTTGTCAGTGCCGGCCCTTGTGCGCACGAGCTCGCGGGCAACGCCAATACGACCAACAAAATTAGCACCAGCGAGATCAGCGCCTTCGCCATTATCAGGAAACTCGTGTTATTTTCTGCGAACGATCTGGGCATTCCTGTTTCTCTCCTCGTGAGCGCGTACGACCCTGGCTCGGAACAATAAGAAAGCCGCTCTGCCGAGCGGCGCGCTTCTCGCATATTTTCTCCAGGCGCAACCCGAATGTCAGTCTGAGCCCTGCACTCCGAACTTCTCGGCCCCGTGCCCCACTCGCGTCTCCAGAAACCGCCGTACACTCGCCACATACACATCGGCAAAGTCGACCACAGGCCGGCGCCCTTCGATCAGCGCCATGGCCTCTTCTATTCCCCGCTCCTGGGCACATAATACCGCCAGCGTCATCATCGGAGCCCGATGCACCCCCGCAGCGCAGTGGATGTAAAGCCGCGCTCGGGGATCCTGCAGCGCTTCCAATGCAAAATCAACGCCGCGCGCCAGCAGCGCCGCCGGCTTCGGCAAAAAATCGTCGTCCACCGGATTCCATAACACGCGAATCCCCAGCGGCTCTGCCAACGGCCGGTCGTCGAACTCAATTTGCATGTTGATGACGTGCGTCAGGCCGAAGCGGGCCAGCTCTTCCATATTGCGCGCGTTCCAAATGCCTCCGCCCAGCGCAATCCGTTCCGTGATCCAGGTTATGTCCATTCCGGAGTTGGCCTGCCTGTTGCGCAGTCTGCAACTTGCATCGCAGGTTGGTTCCGATTTTACGCGATTCTCGGCACGCTCATCTCGGTCCTACGCCTCGCCGTCCGCGCCAAATAGAAAAAGGGCGCGATTTAAAGTCGCGCCCTGCAGAGTTGTTTTCTTGACTCTTATATTCAGAATATCAAATCACAGGGGGCAGACGGACATATTTTCCGGATTTATTTTCGCCATTCTTTGAGTTACTTACGTCGAAATTCCAGTTTTTGTGCTCTTGACAACTTTCCCGCTCCCCGTCGACCGATGGCAGTTCCTCTAGTAAACCACCCGCAAGCAGGATCCGTGAAAGCTCGTCAAGCGCGCCCTGCAATAGGCGTCTCACATTTCTGGGCGTGCAGTCGAGCAAGCGTGCCACCTCGAGGATGTCGTATTCCTCAATGACATTCATGGCCAGCAATTTTTTCTCGATTCCTCCCAGTTTCTCGATCGCACGTTCCATATCGGTGACAAAAATGACGACATCTTCAAAACTCCCCATTCTGTACGAGGTCACCCGCGTCCGGAAAAATTCTCGCCCTAGCAACGACGGCAGTCTTCCCACTTCAACCGATGCCCGGGCATAACGCCGCAGCAGCGCTACTGTGCGTCTGCGATAGGGCCACAAATCGGGCTCGCCAAACAGCACCGATGGCGGCAACTCCGCTTGCCCCATCAAACTCCATCCCAACGACGCGCCCGTTGATGCGTTGATCGTCTGTAGCCTCGTCATGCCCGCACCTCCATTTCAGCGACGCCCTGAAGATTCTCGATGCAGCCTGAGCACGGAACATCTTTGATGGCCTCCACCGCCCGAGTCCGCGCTTTGCGCCGCTTCTCCCGGCGTNNAGTTGGCACCGCCGCCAGACAAGCGTGGCAACCGGCACAATACACACCGTGAGTTCCCTGCGGACGCAGCCACAATCCGCCGCACCGCTCGCAATACTTCAGTTCGACCTGGATTTCCGGGCCTTCCATCCCATCTATGAAATTCATGTTTTCTTCTCCGTATGAAATGACAATGTTTCCAAAAAACAAAAAGCCCCCGGTACCGATTTCTCGGCCAGGGGCTCGTTTCTCTTACGATGACCTGTTGTGCTATTTAGTTAACTTCTTCGGCTGAGCAGGCGGTTTATTGCAACCGCGAGCTGACCCGGGATTCTGCCTGCCGGAAGTAACCCTCCTCATAACCGGATTTGAGCACTTCCCCATTCTGCACAACAACGCTCAAGCGGCCGTTGAAGTGAATGGTTTGCAATAACCGCTGCATCGCCGCGGAGAGAACTTCAGCCGCGCGCACCTTGCGGCGAAACTCTCCAAAGGTTCTCTCTTCGCTTTCGTACAACTGTACTTCTATCATGACGGATGACTCCAGGGTTCGGTATAAGTGCAAAGTAAAACATGTATTCGTGCATCGTATCGCTCATAGTTTTTGTAAGTCAACAAAAAACTTCACTGAGTTACTTAATAAGTAGTGAACATCCACCAACGTAGGTAGCCGAACGTGTACTAGACCTGGATAAGTATGGGCGCACGGTGGGTCGATGGGAATACGCTCGCTGTGAACACACGCTCAATCGGGACTTCCTAAGGAGGAGTTCTAGCCGCGCTCGAAAGCGTGCTTCTCTTCCAGCTGACGGATGGCTTCCGCCGTCTCCGCTTCAAAGCGGTCCTTTTGCCCCATTAAGGCGGGAAGGGCAGTGGCGTGGCGTTCCGCTAGGGTGAAGAGTCCTTGTTCCGCCACTCCAGCGGCGATTTCCACAAAGTGCTCGACACTCGTATCAAGATAGAGGGCCTCAATCGGATCGCCCAGCCACACCTCTCCGCCCACCAACCGTGTCTGCCAATACACTTTTCGCGCGATCATGCGTGCCATCTCTTCGTCCGTGGCCTGGCCAAAGACCCAACGCTTCTGCTTGAAGCTGTAATGCCGGCTCGATAGCGGCAGCGGCACCAGTTTGCCCGACTTCACAAACTCCGTCTGTTTCTGGTCGACTTCCTTGCGCAAGGCATTGATCACAGCAGCTTCCGTGTCTTTCGCTTCGAGCGAAGGCAGCACCTCGCGTAGCGTCGCGGAGAGATTCACCGCCACCAGAGCTCGCAGTCCCGCGGAGTTCTCCAACGAAATGACCGTGTGCAGCACGTCAAAGTCTGCGCCGGAAGTGGCATGGCGAAAAGGCCACTCCAGCTGAAAACTGAGCGGCAACCCAGTGCGTGTTACATAGATCGTCTTCGTCGTTGTCGGCTGCTTGCTTGGAGTCTGCATTAAACGCTCATCGTTCATTTCAATTTCGTGCGAGACGTGAACCGCGGCAACCATTCATTCTACCGTGCGGAGACGCGCTCGCCCCGTCTCCCTCGACTCCGGCACTGGCTCATTGTGAATCCAACAAAACTGGACTCATGTTAGCGAATCAGCGCAGCGCGCCACAATTGCCACAGGTTCAAGAGGGCAGAAGCACCCAACAATCCGCACAATCCAGCCGTCACCAGAGGCCCTTCCCGGCTTTCCAACAGGTCTGCAAACACTCCACCGACAAAGACGAACAGGAACACGAGCAGCGTCAAACGAAATCCCTGTCCCGGAAAACTCGGGGCACTCAGAGTCGCAATCAGCAGCAGCGCGGCAATCAGCAGCGGCGCGCTGTTGCCAAAATAACGAGCACGCTTCCATCCACCGTATGCGATCAACGCCACCGGTAGGGCAATCATCATCGGCGGCCCGCCCACGAAGATCGCTTGTAATGCATTGCGATACGAAACCGACATGCCAAACGCCGCAGGTTCGAAGTTGATCCAGCGCGCATGCAGCATTCCCCCCAGGAACAAGTTCGGCTCGAAAAAATAGCAGGCCAGCAACAACAGCACCACAGCGACGCCAAGCGCCGTAATCCAGATCGCGATCACAGCGCCGGGTCGGACAGGCGCCACCCACAGCATGAGCGGCAGTATCACCACCGCCAGCACCCCCAACGAAAACTGGTTGCCCGCCGCCAGGGCCAGCGACAGTCCCAGCAGCAGAATGCGCCGCCAGTTCCACAACACAACTTCTCGTGGAGCATACAGGGTGTGCGCCACGGCAATCGCAGTGAAGACGCTCCCGAACGCCCCCCAAACTGCGCCCATTTCTCCCCTACTCTGAGTGCCCGCAACATTCACGATCATCGCCGGTGAAAAGCAGTAGAGCGCCAGCGCAATATATCCGCCCGCGTCCCCATAGAGTCGGCGCGAGACATACCACAGGGAAGCTCCCAGCATGACTCCGAAAAATAGGTATGGCGTTCCCGCGAGATACGGTTGAAGAGATTGCGGCAGCCGCAACGCGTGACTCACCAGAAGCGGCGCAGCGGCAACCAGATAATAAAGCGGCGATCGGTCCTGATCGTAACCATCGCGCACCCGAAGTTGTCCGGCCCTCCCAGCCGAAGCCAGTCCGGTGACAGCTTCCGACCGCAGCGATTCCGGAGTTCCCGCAATCGCGCCGCCCTTCCACTGTTCAAGGCCCAGATAGATACGCAGCGCCTGGTCTGAGTCCGCCAATGACGATGATGAGCGCAACGTTTGCACCCGCTGCAGCCAGACACACTGCAGCAGATAGATCAGCAGCAGTCCCGCCGCGATAAATTGCGGCGCGCGAAAACCATCGGGATTGAAAAGTCGGCGCAACTCTGGTGGATTGGTCAGACCGAGTGTTTTACCATGTCCGGGACGATGATGGATAACAAACCCCAGTCCGACCCTTCCCCGGAACCAGCGCCGCCAATCGCGCCCGATCAACCTGCCTCGCAACGGACGCCCTCATCCGTCCAAGCCGAGCGCGCCTCGGTACCTGCCACAGACGTCCTCGTTGTTGCCATAGTTCCCGCTAACAAACCGGCTAATCAACCGGCCGACCAGCCGGCCNNTCTCCTTTGCGCAACGTCTTTGTCGGCCCCAATGGAATCTACCCCGGCACACGCTGGCTCATTTATCTGGCGATCGTGTTTGTTGTTTTCCAGATCGAAGGCTGGCTGCTACTTTCGCTGCGCTCCGGTGTCGATGATCTCTGGTGGCGCATGATGACCGAGTCCGCCATGATGCTCGCCGCAATTCTGCCCGGTTTCGCCATGGCCCGTATCGAAGGCCGGCCCTTCCGCACCTTCGGCCTGCCCGCTCGGCGCGCCTTCGGACGCAATTTCTGGGTCGGAACACTCTGGGGAATAATATCGGTCAGCATCCTGATCCTGGCCCTCCGCGTGTTCGGAGTATTCGAGTTCGGCTCCTTGTCTCAGCACGGAACTCGCATCTGGAAATTTGCCGCATATTACGCCGTGTTTTTTTTGCTCACCGGACTCTTTGAAGATTTCCTGCTGCGCGGCTACTCGCAGTGGGTACTGTCGCAGGGAATGAATTTCTGGCCGGCGGCCGCGCTGCTTTCTCTCGCCTTCGGCGCCATTCACGGCGCCAATCCCGGCGAAGCAAAAACCGGCTTGGTCGCCGCCGGATT
>PMSZ01000485.1:269-7054 GCA_003168235.1 Acidobacteriaceae bacterium | reverse complement strand
ATACGCCCCAGGGTTCGCGCGAGGCTGGCCACCGCTGCCGCCGTCAGGACATCGATGTGTTGTTTCTCTACGTGACAACGTATGCGGTCTCAGACACGATCTTGCCGTTGGTGCGGCACGCTGGCGTTCCGGTGATCGTCTTGAATCTGCAGCCCGAGGCGGCTATCGACTACGCGGCCTTCAACCGGCTCGAGGACCGCACTGTCATGACCGGCTACTGGCTGGCATACTGCTCGGCCTGCCCCGTGCCCGAGATCGCCAACGTGTTCCAACGGGCACGGATCCCGTTTCGCCAAGTGACCGGTACGCTCGAGGACGCTGAAACCTGGTATGAGATCGAAGAGTGGCTAGCGGCTGCTCGAGTGTCATCCACATTGGCTTCGATGCGCCTCGGGTTAATGGGCCATTACTACAGCGGTATGTTAGACATAATGACCGATGTGACCCTGGTGTCCATTGTTTTCGGTACCCATATCGAGGTTCTAGAAGTGGACGAGTTGAGCGCGCTTGCAGCAAAGATTGAAGAGACCGCGTTAGTGGGGCGGAGATAGGAATTCTTTGAGAAATTCGATGTGCAGCCGGATTGTACCGCCGAAGAATTGAGCCGAGCCGCACGAACTTCGTTAGCTCTCGATGATTTTGTCGCGCAGCATGAACTGGACGCGTTGGCCTACTACTACAAGGGCTCGGGCAGCCCAGCCAATGAAGGTACGATGAGCTCTATCATTCTCGGCAATTCTCTGCTAACCGCACGGCATATTCCTGTCGCTGGTGAGTACGAGGTGAAGAACGCATTGGCCATGAAAGTTATGGACTCTTTGGGCGCCGGCGGCTCATTTACCGAATTCTATGCCATCGACTTCAACGACGATCTGGTGCTGATGGGTCACGACGGTCCCGGTCACATCGCGATTTCGGAGGGAAAAACGAAGGTGCGGCCGCTCGGAATCTACCATGGCAAGGTGGGTCGCGGCCTTTCGGTGGAGATGAGCGTCAAGCATGGCCCCATCACACTGCTGTCGCTGGTAGAAGACGAACAGATGCGCTTCAAACTCCTGGTTGCTGAGGGACAGTGCGTGGCTGGCGATACTCTGGAGATCGGCAATACGAACAGCCGTTTTCGCTTTCCGCTCGGAGCATCGGGCTTCGTCAGTGCTTGGAGTGCCCAGGGGCCCGCCCATCATTGCGCAGTGGGCGTGGGCTATTTGGCCTCTACGCTCCGCAAGGCCGCCGCAATGTTGAAGATTGGATTTCGCTTGGTGTGCTGAGGGAAATTGTCACCAATACGGAATGTCCGGAAGTGATATGTTCTTTCTGCCTGGTGATCATCGCCACCAATGCTGCGAGTACCGGCCTTCCGTAGTTCGGCGAGCGTCTTCTCAATGACAACTCGGCCACCCAGGAGAATGAGCAGGTGTTCTCCAGACAGCTGAATGCTAAGCCGACCGTCGGCCCCGCTAAATCTCCGGAATATCATTTTGGACCTGACGTTAAATGCCATACGACGTTTCTGTGGCCAACAAGCGATTGTGAATACCAAGGTACGATTCCAGATTAAAATAGCACGCCGGTCCTCACTTGCCTGATTTGTAGAGAATTGTCGTATTCAATGTTCGAGCGAAGCCTCCCCGCTCAAACCTTCGTCAATCCTCCAGTAATCAATGGAGGTTCTATGCAAGGAAAGTCCTTAAGGCTGCACATCGTGCTGTTCCTTTTCGCCTCGACGCTGTTCGCCACCGCAGGATTCGCACAAGCCCCTCCGGAGGGCGGGCCGCCCGACGGAGGCCCACCGCCCGACAGCCCAATGCAACGGGCGTCTCCCAAGGAAGCTGCTGCTGCGGAGCTCAAGGGTCTCACCAAGAAGCTCAAGCTCTCCGAACAACAAAAGACCGGTATCGCTCCGCTTCTCGAGGATGAGCACGAGCAGATGAACGCTCTTTTTCAAGACCCGGCCGGTAGCATGGCAGAGATGATGGCAAGGATTAAGGCTATCCGCGAGAGTTCGAACAAAAAGATTCGCGATCTGCTCACGGACGATCAGAAGAAGCAATTCGATAAGATCTCAGGTAAGCTGGGCGGCCCGGGCGAAGAACCGCCCGATGGACCGCCCCCAGGGGTAGGACCGCCTCCTGGAGAAGGCCCGCCGGGCTCGTAGCCCGTCTGGGCTCCCAGGGCGCCTGCACGGGGAGGGCAGAGGCAGGCGTCGGGAACTGTGCTGCGCAGTCGCCAATGCACTGCCCGGGGCGGTCGCGACAAATTGCTGAGGATAGAATCGACCAACGATGAAGCAAGCTTTCAGATGCCGTTCATTGCTACAAATTACTGGGGCTTGGCGGATGTGGTCGAGTTGGCAGTTGGGTCGGGGAGAGGCCGAATGCGGACCGATTCTCCAGTGCCGATATCAATCTCCCGGCCGGCGCCTGCGTTTACATTCATTGCGCGTACGACATGCGGAATGATCATGAAGACCAACTCATCGTTAAGCACTTCGTTTTGTTGTGTGCTAAACAGGTACTTGAGGCCTGGAGTCTCACCAAGGCCGGGAGTTCCGCTGACCGACTTCGTGATCGACCTTTTGACAAGCCCGGCCAGGATGCTTACCTCACCATCCTTGAGACGAATCACCTGGTCGGATTTTTCCTGACTGATTACAGGCTCCGCTACCCCATCGATGGTGTCCGTTCCGGTTTCGGAGGAGACTTCGACGCTTAGCTTCAGTGTCACATCGCGATTCTCATGAATGGTGGGAGTCATATCCACATTGACCCCGACATCGATGTACTGGAACTGAGTTTGAACGGCCGAAGATGTTGAGGAAGTGGCAGTGGTATATGATCCGGTCGCAACTGGGATCCGCTCGCCAATCTTAAGAGTCGCCTTTTGCCCGTCTACCGCTCTCAAACTAGGATTTTGAATAATACGGGTATCTGAATCCGTCAACAGCAGGTCAACGGCCGCTTGTCCAAGGGAGTAGCTATAGGAGGAACTGCGGCCAATCTGGTTCAATGTAGCTGAGGAACTGACGGTAACTGCAAGGGACGTTGGTGGAGAAATTCCAATATTTCGGAGTTTGTCCCGGCTAACTTCCATGACATAGATATCTACCAGAACTTCTGGCTTCGACACGTCGAGGCTCGTGATGAGACTCTTGGCGAGCACAATCTCGTCGGGTGTGCCCCGAATCACAATCGCGCTTTGACTTGGGACGGCGAACATCTTGGCATTGGGAAGAACATTGCGCAACGTCGTCTGGATGTCGTTCAGATCACTCTGCTGCGACACATTGGACAAGTAAAAAGTCTCGACTGCCATTTGTTGCAGTTGTGTGCGCTTTGCTCGATTGTCTGTCGCAACGTAGATTGTATCGTGCGTAGAAGCCTTCCAAAAGCTGTTCGACAGATCGCCAAGAATGCGCAGCGCTTCGGAAAGAGTGACCATCTTCAAATCCACTGTAACTCGTTTGGAGACGTAATCCGGATCGATGAGAACATTGATCCCTGCAGCTCGACCGATGGTTTCATAGAGGGTGCTACTCTGTTCGGTCATGTGCAGAGTTATCGGCTCCTTCGAAAGCGAATCGAGATGAACCGGAGGCGCTGGCCGATCCAAGTCATACGCATTTGGAGGATCCTCTTCCGAACCCGGCTTATCCTTCTTATCCATCTCTGCCTTGATCTTTTCAATATCCTGCTCCGCAAGTGCGTTTCCTGGATCGATATCCAGCGCCTGAAAGAATTCAACGAGCGCCTCCTTTGTTCGATTTGTTTTCTCCATCGCTTCTCCGCGATGCACATGTCGTGCCGCCACAGTTGCTCTGACTCTCTCCAAGGCGACTTTATAGCGGATGTCTGCGGGAGCCTTGCCCAACGCGGCAAGATAGTCCTGAAAGGCGGTTTCCAGATCGTCACGAGTCTCGGCAGCTTCGCCAGCCTTGTAGAGTTTTTTGGCCGATTCGGCAAGTGCGATTCGACAATGCACGATTGCCATGAAGAACAGGATCGCAATCCAGAGGCTGCGACTACGGGTATGCAATGTAATTCCCCCATTCAAAAAAGAAGCAAACCGGGATGCTGAGCCGGGCCGTGCCAATCGCACTCAAGCAAACAGAGGAACCGAACAGTGTTGCCTCGAGCCATCGGACAATGGTTTGCATACTCTCCAAAAGACGAAGGAAGAGGAGTTACGCTCAGCAATGCCGAATTGCTCTACACTTCTCGACACTTCTCATCCAAGCCGCATCATAAAGGCTCGATCGAGCATCTCTATCGCTATTGGAAAATCTTCCCCATGACTCACTCTTACGATAAGGGCGAACTTCAAAGGGAGGTACCAAGCGCTCCGTGATTTATTTGCGTCAATTCCATTGGGAGGCATTTGTCTTGAAACAGATACATTTCATCGCATGCATGGCTGCGGCAGTGCTTGCATCTGGAGCGCAAGCGCAAGCACCCATCGGTTCCGGAGGAACTCAGACTACGTCGCCTCCCGAGCACTCCTCAAAGTTACAAGACATCCACCTTCACGGGGACGTCTCCGAAGTGTTGGAAAAGGGATTCGGGCTCTTTGGAATTCAAGTCGTTTTAGTCTCCAGCCCTTACTCTACCCCGCGCCTGTTGAAGATTGATATTAACGATGCTGATCTCAACGCCGCGGGAGCTGTCCTGAGCGCGATGACGCACTGCTTCTTTGTTACCTTGGATTCGCATCTGATCCTAGCTGTACCGGACGATAGGACAAATCAAGCCAAATTCCAGCGCCTGAATACCGAAACATTCGTCGTCCCCAACCTGGCGGCTGCGAATCCGCAGTTCCGCAGTTCCGTGGTAGAGCTGTTAACGAGCGTCTTCGGAGTAGCAAATCCGTCACTGGTAGGGGGCACTGCCGTTGTACGCGCATCGCCCGAGGATTTGTACTCCATTAGAAAGACCCTGAGCACCCTATACCGACCGGAGCCTCAGGTGCTAATCGATGTCAAGACATACGTGATCAGTCGAACGCACAACAGAAACACTGGAGTTCAACTTCCGCGGAAAGTAGTCATCTTCAACGTGTATTCCGAGGCCGAAAGCCTAATAAGTAGCAATAGTTCGATTGTGCAGGAACTGATTCAGGCCGGGCTTGTGACTGCCGGTGATACGCTCGGAATCGCCGAACTTCTCGTCGCCGAAGGATATGCAAGCAACTCCGTGTTAGGCACTTCCTCGGTGTATTTCGGTGGCGGCAAAACAGCTACTGGATTGCAGTTCGATTCAGTAAGCGGCAACGCTAGTCTGTCCGTCTCGTCCGTCAAAGAACTCCAGGACGCTAAGCTTCAACTGATCAATGGCCAAACTGGAACCTTGAGAGTTGGGCAACGCTATCCGATCCTGACTTCCACGACATCCTCGCTGGGGTCTTCTTCGAATGCATCGACAACACCGACGATCCAGTATGAAGACCTGGGGTTGACATTGGAAGCAAAGCTTCAGGTTGTGGCCGACAAGGAGGTGCTTGTGCATTTGCATGAAACGATCCGATCCCTGGCTGGCACAAGTCTGAATAACATTCCAATTCTGGACAATCAAGACGTCTCTACCGACCTTAGCATTCCCGGCGGAGTGACGACCGTGCTGGTAAGCAACCTGAACCGTTCCGAGACGCTTGCAACGCAGGGCGTTGTGGATGCGATCCCGACTGACAGCTCGCGGGATATGACCGAATCACAACTGGTCATCACAATCACGCCTGTCGTAACCAGGATAACTAAGCCTTAGACCATGTGGGATTTCCTGAGCCGAAGCGCGCACGGCAGTTCTGTGCTTCGATGTCCGACAGTCCCCTCCATGCTGACAAGTGAAGCTCACTCATCCTGCTTTGAGGGTAGCACCACCGGGAGGCCAGGGAAGTCTCCATCAGTGTCACCCACGGTGAGGCAGATTACGAACAGGCATGTGCTTGGGGTATGGAGCGGGCGCTCCTGAATTCGAACAACCGGTGGCGAGGTCGCTGGATAGGCCAACGCCGTCACCAACTCCGAATAGAGATGCTCCGACCATGCTGAAGACGGAACAGCGGGTCAGCATGTATTTGCAAACCGCGCGCTTCTGAAGGGGTTTCAGCCCGGTCGCTTTCCAGAAGCAGCCACATCCTGACGTTCTTCAATTGTGGCGAACTCCAACTTCGCAGCCGAAACGCGCATCGCATACACTTCCAACCGGCCAAAGACGCGCTTTGCCGCGCTCTCCATCTCTTTTGGATCGGGTTCCGTGGAGCGCAGCTCATCGATTGCAGCGTTCAGTCTTACATCCTCGTTCTTCATCGGTCTCTCCCTGTAACTCGCGCAGACGTCTTTTCAATTTGATTCGCTGGTGTGCAGTTTCACCGCCGCAATATGTTGCTAAGTTCCCATCAGCTGAGTGACTCCACTATTTCCCAGTTCTCCCAGGTACCGCGGTGCAAAAGATCTCCGCAGCCTGCGCCTGCAGGTCAAGATCATTCAAAACGCTTCATCCTTCTTTTAGGGCGACGCGCACGTTATGCACAGCCCGAGCAAGATGGCACTTCACGGCGCCCACGCTTAGCCCGACCGTTTGCGCGATCTCACTTATTTTGAGTTCCTCAACGAAGCGTAATAGAAAAACAGTCCGCTGCCGTGAACTCAAGTTGTCGGCCGCCTTCCAGACGAGCTTCACCTGCTCACGGGCCACGGTTCGATCTTCGGGCGAATTCTCGCTGCCGGGCAGCCATTCACTGGCGTGAAGAGGATCTACCGAATTGGTGGTTACTGCTCTCCAGAATTGAATTCG
>PMSZ01000485.1:0-176 GCA_003168235.1 Acidobacteriaceae bacterium | reverse complement strand
GTCCCCCAAGACGTGAGTCATCTCTCATTTCGAACGCGGTTATGGTGTGCCGAACTATTGGACTGTCAACGTGAATGTCGTCTCAGCGGTGATGCTGGAGTCCGATGTATCCGTTCCATCCAACGTCAACGTGTATGTACCTTTTGCGACATCGTTCGAAGTGCTGGACCCGGAGC
>PMSZ01000116.1 GCA_003168235.1 Acidobacteriaceae bacterium | reverse complement strand
AAGCCAACAAAACAGGGCCCGATACAGCCTCGGAAGTGCGTACGTTGGAAGGCGCGCTCGTGTTTCACGACGCCATGCGAAAGTGGTTTGAGCTGAAACTGGATACGCCGCAATGTGGGCAAGCCTCGATTGAACTAGTGCGAATTACTCTCGATGATTCGAAACCTGTAGAGGTTCTGAGAGGCTGCCGCGTCAGGTCGAAGGGCACCATCGCTTTCTCCAGTACCGGATACTACTCGCTCAAAATGTACCAAGACGTGGAAGAAATCGAGTCAATCGGCGCGTGCGAAGAGCAGTTACCATTTCCTGATTACTCCGACGAAAAGCCCGACGAGACAGTCCACCGGTATCGGGTCGATATGGATTTTAACTATAGGCCTTCAGACTATCCAATCAACTTCCGTGTGTCGAGCGCAGGCAAGGAATTGCAGCCGTGGCAGGCCTACGCGAGTTATGTGCTGACAGGCGGTTTTGCCCTCTATGGGCACTGTGCTGAGGGCTTTGTTATCGATAAGGTGTTCGGAACATCACAGGCGAAGCCGTCGCACTTCGACGAGCCGCGTACACCGGATGACACGGCGATGTTTGACCCTGAGAGTGCTGCAGCGTCCGGTATAAAGGACCTGCATCTGGGATACACCTGCTTGCGCAAGCCGTAGCGGACGAAATCAGCCTAGTTTATGACAGTAATGAGAGAGCGCTGAACGAATCGCAGCACTATCCCTGCGTCCGATCCAAAACCTCTGAATGCCACGCCATCTGAATGGCTTCGAGTTTGGCTTCGTTCGACTTTGCGGGATCGTCTTTGAAGTCGGGGAGCGTGGTCACATATTTGTGCAGGTCGGTGAAGCGAACGGCGAGCGGGTCGAGTTCGGGATAGGATTCAGAGAGCAGAATTCCGATGTCGTCGGGGTCGCTCCAGGTGAGTTCTTTCGGCATGATGAGTGCTCCTGCTCGGATTTCGTTCGAATCACGTTTCGTTAGAATCAGTGTTCTTCTGAAACGTAGTTCCGGTTCCAGGCCGGAATTTCGACTACCAGTTTACCCGGTTTCTTGATTACCGTCTGACAGCCGAGGCGTGAGTTTAGCTGAAGGTCGGCGGCCATGTCGAGCTTGTCAGCCTCGTCATCTTCCATCTCCGTGAGCAGGTCGGCGCCTTCTTTGACCCAGACGTGGCAGGTGGTGCAGGCGCAGTTGCCGCCGCAGGCGTGATCGAGATGGACCCCGAAGTTGAGCGCCACGTCGAGCAGCGACTCCTCTTTGCCGTGATCTTTGTAGGGAAGCTTGCCGTGTTCGAAGGTCACGGTCTTACCCTCGGGAAGAAATGTTACCTCTACCGTGTTTTCGTTATTTTCGACGGCGGGAGCATCCATCGTGGTTGTTCCGGTTCCTTGCGTTTTTTCTTCAGACATTGAAAACCCCTATTTAAAATCTGCTTTCGCCATCGGATGGCCGGCTTGCGGACCTTCTTCGAGACCGGTGTCGTCCATGGCTTTGCCTTTGAGGGCGGTGGTGACGGCGGTATCCATCATCAATTCGGCTAAGCGCGTTGTGGCTGTATTCAGCATTTCGATGCTTTCGCGGATAGCGTGGTAGTCGTCTTTTTCTTTCACTTCGATCAGCGACTTTTCCAGCGTTCCGATCTCGCGCTGCTCGCTGGGCGTCAGTTCATGCCAGGCTGGATTCTTCTTTCCTTTTCCGAGCGCCAGCAGGATCGTCTCGGCTTCACGGCGAGCTTCGATGACCTGGCGTTGGCGGAAATCTTCTTCGGCGAAATCGTACGATTCGAGCAGCATATTCTCGACTTGTTCGTCGGTGAGGCCGTAGGTTGGCTTGACGTCGATTTCGGCCTCTTTGCCGCTGCGCTGTTCGCGGGCGGAAACGCGCAGAATACCGTTGGCGTCGATGAGGAACTTTACTTCGATGCGCGGCATGCCGGCGACCATTGGCGGAATGCCTTTGAGATCGAAGCGCGCGAGCGAGCGGCAATCACGCGCCAGTTCACGCTCGCCTTGCAAAACGTGGATGGCGACGTTGGTTTGTCCGTCGACCTGAGTGGTGTAGTACTGTGTGGCCGAAGCGGGAACGGTAGAGTTACGCAGGATGATTTTGTCGGTCACCCCGCCCGCCACTTCGATTCCGAGAGAGAGCGGAGTGACGTCGAGCAGCAGCATGTCTTGCGTGATTTCGGAACCGCCGCCCAGAATATGCGCTTGCACGGCTGCGCCGAGCGCGACAACTTCGTCTGGATTCAGTTCGGTATGGGGCACACGCTGGAATAGGTCCTGCACCAGGCGGCGTACTTTTGGAATGCGCGTCGATCCTCCGACGAGGACGACTTCGTCGATTTGCTCGGGCTTGAGGCCTGCATCCTTGAGCGCCTGCTTGCAGGGGCCAACGGTGCGGTCGAGGATGGGCTGGATCATCTGCTCGAACCGTTCGCGTGAAATTTCGCGTTGATATTTCTTCCCGCCGGGAAGATCGACATCGAGCTTGGCAGTGGTCTGCGATGAAAGGGCAATTTTCGCCTCGATTACCGCTTTGCGGATGCGCGCCACAACTTCGCCGTTGCGGCGAAGATCATTTCTTAGATTGAGTGAAAGGTCGCCTTGAATGTCGTCGAGGGCGATGGCGATGAGCAGGTTGTCGATATCATCTCCGCCGAGATGGGTGTCGCCGT
>PMSZ01000137.1 GCA_003168235.1 Acidobacteriaceae bacterium | reverse complement strand
CAGCGCGGGCTATGCCTCATCGAGCGCGGGCCCTGTCCACTTCGGAATGGGCGCCAACCGTTCCGCGGATTTGGCCGAAATCCGCTGGCCCTCGGGCATTGTTCAACAACTGCACGATGTGACTTGCGACCGCGTCCTCACGGTGAAAGAGCCGTCGCAATAACTCTGGCGCCCTGGCTTTGCAAATCACAAAGCTAAAGCGAAGGACTAGCGATTGGTCTCGGCGACTCGGCCCTTGGCGTCGCGGATGTGCGAGAGTTCATAGATCCAGCGACAAATCGTATCGCGCCAGAGGACGGCTTCTTGAGCCTGGTACTCGAAACGGGCCAGAATGTCGCGGTAACGCGATTCGTCGATGTGTCCTTCCAGAGAGCGCCATCGCACTACGAAGTTTTGGGCCTCTTCCGCTCCTTCGTAGTGTGAGTCGTAGATATGTTGAATCACCGTTTTACCCGAATGCAGCACGTGCGTGTAGGGCACATGATGGAAAAACAAGAGCAGGTTGTCTGGACAATTCGCTAATGTTTCATAGAGCTTCTGTACTCGAGCGGGGTATTGGCCGATGAAACCTGTTCCGGTCGCGATCGTGCGGTCCATGCCGATGCCGGACGGATCGGCGCGGTGCCATTGGCCCCAGCCGTTCCGCTCGGAGGACTCGGGCCCCGGATCGTAGTGATTGCCGAGAATATTCGTGAGCGTTCCAGCGCCCAGCGGGCCAGTGTAGCTCTCATAAACACTCCACGAATGGAGTTGCAAA
Organism: Acidobacteriaceae bacterium; assembly: GCA_003168235.1. Classification (GTDB taxonomy): domain Bacteria; phylum Acidobacteriota; class Terriglobia; order Terriglobales; family Acidobacteriaceae; genus Acidiflorens. Next base: position 2,315 of record PMSZ01000137.1, on the reverse strand, counting down.
GCGCTGATGGTTTGGACCACCGCTCGATCGCTGCCAAAGCTAAGGCGCGTCCATTCGTCAACAATGGTTTCAGCACTGAGCGTTGGATTCCAGGCGAGACGTCCAAAGCCGTAGAGATTCGCCATGGCCAAGGGACTTCCCAGCCAGTTCGCATCCAGACCGACGTTCGATACACCCACGAAGCCGCCCGTCGGGCGATGGAAAACTCGGCCCGCCACCAGATTCCTGACCAAGGTCTCGCCGCTCTCGATGTGCATATCGAAATCAAGCACTTCTTTCCACATCGGCACGAGAAAGCAGAGCTGCCGCTGCTGTCCCGTATATTCCTGCGTGATCTGCAGTTCGATCGCCTGGTTGGTGCGGCGCAGGCCGGCAAAGAGCGGTGAAACTGGCTCGCGCACCTGAAAATCGATGGGTCCGTTCTTGATCTGAACGATGGCGTTGTCGTCGAATGCGCCGTCCAGCGGCTGAAAATTGTCATAGGCCGCCTTCGCCCGGTCGTTGGTCAAGTCTCGCCAATCCAGATGGTGGTTGTAAACGAATGCACGATAAAAAATCAGTCCGCCGTGCGGCTTCAGGGCACGCGCAATCACGTTTGCCGCCTCGGCGTGAGTGCGGCCGTAGGTAGAGGGTCCGAGCCGTCCCTCGGAGTCCGCTTTGACAACGAAGCCGTCGAAATCCGGTATCTGCCGGTAGATTTCGTCGACCCTATTTCGCCACCATGCGGCTACGCGAGGATCGAGCGGATCAAATGTATCGAGACCGCCAATGAGCTTGGGGCTGCCGAGATCGACTGACAGCGAAACCTGCACGCCCCAGGGACGAAAAGCGTCCGCGATTCGGCTGAGTTCTGCAATAAAGCTGGGCTCGAGAACTCTGGCCTGAGCGTTCACGTTGTTGACCGTGCACCCGTTGATGCCAACCGAAGCGAGCAAACGACCGTACTGGCTGACGCGAGTCAAATCGTTGCGAACTTTTCCATCGGCAAAAAATATGGAACGACCGCCATATCCTCGTTCGATGGAACCGTCCAGGTTGTCCCATTGATTCACCCAGCGGATGGGAGCATACGGCTGCTGAACTTCATCGAGGGCGGCGATGTTTTCCGTCAGAGAAATCTTGCGCAACAAGGCGAAAACACCGTAGAGAACGCCGCGCTCGGTCGCGCCGCTCACCACGAGACAAACAAATCCATGAATGCGCGCGCTCTTCAACCAGAAACCGTCCGCTCGAAGCTCCTCCGGCGGACTCAATCCGGCTTCGAGCGGTCGAACCTTTTCGAGCGTTCCTAAGACAATAGAGTTTGCCGATAGAAGGCTCATCTTTCCTTGGCTCACCTCGCCCTCGATGGTCCGCCCCAGCATCCCGGCCACGCCTCGCATTAATTCTTGCTCTGCGCTTTTGAGCAACAAGGAATCGCCCAGCAACACCACCCGGGGCGGCAATCGGTCGTAGGTTTTCGCGGTCTGCGCGTCTAAGGCGGGATACCGCAGCCAGGCTTCGTCTGCGTTTTCTATTCCAGTCTCGGCGTGGACAAGTGGCGGCAGGGCCGCCAAACACACGGCCACGGCTCCCAACGCGGCCAACCCAAGTAAGACTCGGCAATAACGGGTGGGACGAGGAATCGCCCGGTTTTGAGCCTGAGGAGTCACGCAATTGTCTCGAAAAACAATTGAGCATATATTTTCCCATTCGGGTTCGCAATCATGGTGCGTGTCAGCCGTCGTGACTTCGTGAGGTTGGGGATGGCGGCGGCTCTCAGTCATCCCGGCCTGGTTCGCGCTGCTCCCAGCGCCGCGGGCGAAATCTTCACGGACCGGGCAAAGGAGGCCGGGATTGATTTTGTCCATTTCAATGGCATGTCCGGGGCGCATTATTATCCGGAAGTGATCGGTTCGGGGGCAGCACTTTTCGACTATGACAATGATGGCGATCTCGACATCTTCATTGTCCAGGGCAACATGCTGGGGCCGAATCGGGGACTGGATCAAGCCCGGTTTCGTCCCCAGTTGCCGTTACGAGGCCGCCTCTACCGCAACGATTCGGTTCGCCATGCCGACGGCAGCGTCACGCTCAAATTCGTTGATGTCACGGAACAAAGCGGGATCAGAGCCGTCGGATATGGGATGGGCGTCGCCGCTGCTGACTTCAATAACGATGGATGGGTCGACTTATACATTACCAACTTCGGCCACAATCAAATGTGGCGCAACAACGGTGACGGAACATTTACTGACGTCACCGAGCACAGCGGGACGGATGTGGCCGGTTGGAGCTGCTCGGCGGCGTTTGTCGATTATGACCGGGATGGCTGG
>PMSZ01000333.1 GCA_003168235.1 Acidobacteriaceae bacterium | reverse complement strand
CGGAAGCTGATGCCGATGCGGCCAAGGTTACACAGGTCAAAGGAGCTGAAGGACAAGCTGCCGTGCGCGTGCTGCAAGCCAAGAGCGAGGCCGATGCCATGCAGTACACGCTGCCGCTCAAAAAGGAACAGATCGAACAATCGAAACTCGAAGCCGAAGCGCGCAAAGAAGCCACGGTCAAAAATGCCGAGGCCGCCGGCGAGGCCAAACTCATCGACAGCAAAGCCGAGATGGAACGCCGCAAACTGCTCGCCCAAGCCGAAGCCGAACGCATTCGCCTGCCCGCTGCCGCCGACGCCGAGCGTATGACGAGCGAGAGTGCGATCCTGAAGCAGAATCCGCTGCTGATCAATAAAATTGTCGCCGAACGCCTGTCCGACAAATTGCAGATCATGATGGTCCCGGCCGACGGCAAGTTTTTCTTTACCAACGACGTGCTGCGCGGCATGGGCGCTCCCAGCCACGTGAGCCAGGCCGAAGACGCGGAAGGCGACGGAAAATCTCAGCAATAGTCAGGGAACGGAGAACTTTCCGAGGAAGCGCAATGATCAGCCGGCGATCGAGCACGCGCTATAATCAGCCCATTCCACACATGCGAGCGCGGACCTCGAGCGGTATGCGGCAGGCTTGGTTGACTTTGTTCTTGCTCGCGGCATTGCTCCTGCCTCCCGCATTCGCCTCGTCTCTCGGTGACGCCGCCCGCGAGCTTGCGCACAAGATCTCCGCCGCTTCTGGACCCGGTGGATTTGTGCTCCAGGTCGCCAATCACTCCTCGCTCGATGAAAAATCGCTGCGCGAGGTGCGCGGCGCGCTCGAAGCTGAACTGCGCGTCGAGGGCGTGCGTACGTCGAACCCAGACCAGGCCGCAGGGACCATCGAAGTCGTTCTCTCCGAGAGTCTCCGCGATTACGTCTGGACCGCTGAGATTGCGATCGGGTCTGACGAAAAGAAAGTCGCGATGGTTTCCACTCCACGGCCACCCACCGGAACTCCTTTCACCGACGCCTTGCCGATGGCTCTGAAAGCAACTCTCCTGTTATCGCAACCGCTGCCCATGCTCGACGTGGCCCTGATCGATATGCCCGGAGCATCTCGCCTGATCGTCCTCGAATCCGGCGCGGTCGCGATCTACCGCCGCCAGTCTGGCGCTTCAACCCTTAATTCAATCGGACGATGGGAGCTGGAAACTTCCTTGCCCATCGTTCATTCGCGTCCCTTTCCCCGCGATCTTCGCGGACGCCTGCTGCTGCGCCGTGACCATCTCTTCGATGTCTATCTCCCCGGAACATTCTGCCGTACAAACTCGAGCCCAGGCGCTGCGATCACCCTCAGTTGTAGCGAAACCGACGACCCTTGGCCCTTGACGCCCGACGACGGCAGCGTGCGCGCCTTCTATGCCGCCAAACGCAATTTCTTCACCGGAGCACTCTCTGCTGGAATCGGAAAAGTTGCGAACGTTCCTGCGTTCTATTCCGCCGCTGCGCTTCCCCGCTCGAATTACACGCTGTGGGCATTCGCCGCCGTCGATGGATCGTTGCATTTGCTGGATGGAGTTACAGACCAGTTAGTCCGCGGCGTAAGGTGGGGAAGCGATCTGGCCGCGGTCCGTTCCAATTGCGGCACGGGCGCGCAATTGCTCGTTTCGGAGAGCGGAGAGGCCGAGCGTGACGGTCTGCACGCGTTCGAGATTCCAGATCGTGATCCGGTCGCTGCCAGCTCCGCGATGGAGTTCGACGGCCAAATCGTCGCGCTGTGGCCGGAAACCAGCGGCAATGGCGCCATGGCAGTCGTAAAGCGGAAAGACACAGGATGGTATGAGGCGTATCGCGTATCGGTTTCTTGCAGCAATTAACCCGGCTCGTGCGGACCAAGCTCGTGCGGGGACGGGTACCCTCGCCCGTTCATGCTGGGCACAGCTCGGCAGCTGTCCGGGATCACGGCAACGTTTGCTCCGCAAGAGCCTGCTCTGTGCTGTGCTGGCATCAGCAGCCTTCGTACCCGCAAACGCCGCCACGCGTCCGCGCTACGGCGGAACGCTACGCGTCATGTTCCAATCCGCGCCCAACACACTCGATCTTCCAGCCCGCGCCACGCCCACCGATTACGAGGGTACGACTTACTGGGATACGGCGCACGTTCTCTCCCTCATCGGCGACACTCTCCTGACCCTCGATGCCCAAGACCGCCCCCAGCCCGCGCTGGCTACGGCCTGGCGCTCGGACAACAGCAGGCGCCACTGGGAATTTACCTTGCGCCGCGGAGTCAGCTTCCACGATGGCAGCGTCGCATCGCCCGCCGCCGTAGCGCAGATTCTCGCCGCTCTCCATCCAACCTGGAATGTGCATGCCTCCGCGGATTCCGTAAGCATCGACAGCGATGCTCCCCTGCCGTCCCTTCTCGCCGAACTCGCGCTGCCTCGCAATCTCCTCCTCAAACGGAATGCGAACCATCTTCCCGTCGGCACTGGTCCGTTCCTCGTGGCCGAATGGCGGCCCGGCAACCTTCTCAAGCTCGCGGCATATGAAGATAGCTGGGCCGGACGTCCCTTCGTAGACGCACTCGAAATCGAGTTCGGCAAAGCGCTGCGCGATCAGGCCATCGCTCTCGAACTGGACAAAGCCGACATCATTGAAGCCACGCCGCAAGCCACCAATACATCAATCAACGGATCGCAACGCCCCAGCACATCTTCGTCATCGTCTTTCTCATCCTCCCTACCCGTAGAATTGCTGGCACTGGTTTTCTCTTCCAACTCAAAAGCGCAAGACCCTCGCCTTCGCCAAGCGCTCGCCCTCGCGATCGATCGCAAGCCCATCCAATCCGTCCTTCTGAAAGGCGCCGGAGAAACAACCGCGGCCATTCTCCCCAACTGGATGACGGGTTACAGCGCAGTGTTTTCGACGCAGGCGAATCCGCAACATGCCCGCGCCTTGCTCGCTGGCGCGCAGCTACCTGCCCTCAACCTAAGTTATGATCCCCGCGACCCTCAAGCCCAACTCATCGCCGAGCGCATTGCGCTAAACGCGCGCGAGGTTGGTATCACCGTGCAAGTGTCGTTGTCGGGAGCAGAGGACATCCGCCTGGTGCGCATAGTGCTGCCCAGCCCCGATCCCACCACGTCACTCGCCGAGGCTGCGGCGCAGTTAGGTTTGGCACAAATTGGACACACGCAGCAGACACCCGATGACAATTCTCTCGACGAACTCTATTTGGCCGAACGCGGTTTGCTCGAAGGATATGCTGTTATCCCGCTTTTTCACTTGCCGCTCGAAACCGCGGTGAGCACGCGCGTGCGCGATTGGCAACCGGATCCCATGGGTGGATGGAGCGGCCCCGGATTCGCCTTGGCTGATCTTTGGCTGGCGGATGGGCGTCAAGCTTCGCCTGCCCCTGACCCACGACACGAGGCCGGCTCACAATGAGCTTCCGCAAGAAGCTTCTTCTATTATTTGCAGTCACGGTCTTGCTCTGCGTCGCGGTGATTTCCGCGTCCGTGTACAGCACCATCCGGCATTCGTTCGAACAGGCCGACCGTGACCGCGCCGATGCTGTCGCCGCCCAGTTTCGCTCTGAGTTCCAGCGCCGTGGTTCGGAAGTCGAGCGCAAAGTCGAATCCGTCGCCGCCAGCGAAACCGTACAGCGCATTGCACTCGATGTGGATCGCGGCGCATCCGACTCGTCTGCGTATGTCAGCGCCGCGCACATGCTCGCCGCTCAGCAGCAACTTGACTTTCTCGAACTCGTCGACTGGCGCGCCACCATACTCTCCTCAGCGCAATGGCAGGCGAAATTCGGATACCCCGAAGCGGCGATTGCCGACGCTGCAACTCCGCCCACCGCCAGCCCAGCCGGTGCGTTTCTCAAGCGCGAAGAACTGCCCGATAGCGCCACCCTCGGCCTGTTTGCCGTTCGCATCGCCCGTGTTGCCGAACAGCCCTTATACGTGATCGGCGGCGAACGCCTCGATCAGGCGTTTCTCTCGACGCTCGACATTCCAACTGGCACGCGCGTCATGCTCTATCAGAACCTCGATCCAAACTGGAATCCGAAATCGCTACTCGACTTGAACGGCCCAGCCGCCGGTTCTGAAAAGATCGCACCGCTCGTCGCCAAAGTGCGCGACACTCAGAAGGAATCGCAGGGCGTGATCCACTGGAGCTCCGATCCTGCCGACGCCGAAGTTTTTCATGCCATCCCTCTCACCGGACCGGCCCTCGGGCCCTCCGCACAGTCAGCCAATCAACCCGGTGGAACCCAGCAACTGATGGGTGTTCTGCTGGTCGGCAGCTCGCGGCGTCCCTTGATCGAATTGCAAAGGCAGATCATCTCCACCGCCATGCTGGTCGGCGGTATCGGAATTCTGGTCGCGGTACTGGCGAGCGTCTGGTTCGCCGCTCGCGTCACGCGCCCAGTCGTGTCGCTGGCCGAAGCTGCGCGCCGCGTTGCCGCCGGCGATCTCGGCGCCAAAGTCGAAGTCGAGTCGCGCGACGAACTGGGAGAGCTCGCCGTCTCCTTCAACCGCATGACCGAAGATCTTGCGCAGCAAAAAGACCGCACCCTGCAGGCCGAACGCGTGGCTGCCTGGCGCGAACTCGCACGGCGCTTGGCCCACGAATTAAAGAACCCTCTTTTCCCCTTGCAGGTCACCGTTGAAAATCTGATGCGCGCAAAACAGAAGTCGCCCCAGATGTTCGAGGAAGTCTTTGCCGAAAGCACCACCACCCTGCTGGCGGAAATCGACAATTTGAAAACCATCGTCAGCCGCTTCAGCGAATTTTCAAAGATGCCGCAGCCGCAACGCCAACCGACCCAGATCAACGATGTGGTGCGCTCGGTGCTCCGCGTTTTTCAGGCTCAATTGCAGGAACAGAGCCAGATATCGGTGCATAGCGACCTGTCTGAGGCGTTGCCTGAAGTCTCCGTCGATCCCGATCTGCTGCATCGCGCACTGCAGAATCTGGTGCTCAATGGTATCGACGCCATGCCCGAGGGCGGAGTGCTGACGATTCGCACCGCGAGGCTGGGTGATCGGATCGATGACCGGATCAATGCTCGGATCGAGATTTCCGTATCTGATACGGGTGCGGGCCTGACGCAAGAAGAATGCTCCCGCTTGTTCACTCCTTATTACACGACCAAACAGCACGGCACCGGCCTCGGCCTCGCGATTGTGCAATCGGTGGTGAGCGACCATGGCGGTAAGATTTCGGTCGAAAGTGCGAAAGAAAAAGGAACGACATTTCGCATCGAACTGCCGTGCGAAACGGGCCATTGGCAAACCGGCCGGACTTAGACAGTCTGAGTTTAGACAGTCTTAATTAGGAGAACACCGTGGCGCAAAAAGCGCATTTGCTGATCGTAGACGACGAGGCCAACACGCTGGCTTCGCTATCGCGGGCGTTTCGTCTGGAAGGTCACGAAGCTACCGTGTGCGACAACGCAAACAAGGCTCTGGATCTGGCCAAGTCGCAATCCTTCGATCTGATTCTCTCCGACGTGGTGATGCCCGGCAAAGACGGCCTCGCGCTGCTCGAAGAGCTCAAAGCGCAAGGCGTGACTGCTCCGGTCGTCATGATGTCGGGTCAGGCGCACATCGAGATGGCGGTTCGCGCCACGCGGCTCGGCGCGCTCGATTTTCTGGAAAAACCGATCTCCACTGAAAAACTGCTGCTCACCGTCGAGAATGCGCTGAAACTCGGCCGGCTCGAACGCGAAAATCGCGACCTCACAAACCGTCTCGGCAAACACGAAATCGTCTGGAAAGGCGAGACCATGCGCCGCGTGATGGCGCAAGTGGAGCGCGTAGCCGCGAGCGAAACCCGCGTCTGCATTCTCGGTGAAACCGGCACGGGAAAAGAGCTCGTCGCGCGCACGCTGCATGAGCGCAGTCCGCGGGCCGGCGCTCCTTTCGTCACGCTGAACTGCGCCGCTGTCCCGGTGGAGTTGATCGAATCCGAATTGTTTGGTCACGAAAAAGGATCGTTCACGGGCGCCGCCGGCCGTCATCTCGGCAAGTTCGAGCAGGCCCAGCACGGCACCATTTTTCTCGACGAAATCGGCGACATGCCGCTCACCATGCAAGCCAAACTGCTGCGTGTGCTCGAAGAAGGCGAAGTCGAGCGCATCGGCGGTGAGCGTCCAACCGCCGTCGATGTCCGCGTCGTCGTCGCCACACATCGCGACCTCGAAGCGCAAGTGCGCGATGGCAAGTTCCGTCAGGATTTATTTCACCGCATCTTCGTTTTCCCGCTGCGCCTGCCGCCGCTGCGCGAGCGCCGCGAAGACATTCCATCCCTGATCGAGCATTTCACCGCGCAAGTGAGCTCCACCAACGGATGGAAACCGCTGCGCTTCACCGCCGACGCAATGTCCGCCCTGCAAGAGCATCCGTGGCCCGGCAACGTCCGCGAACTACGCAACGCCGTCGAACGCCTGATGCTCTTGGCAGTTTCCAACGAAATCACGGCCGAGACCGTGGCGCTGGCACTGCCCGTTTCTGCGACCTCGCTGGAGTCCGCCGCATCTGGCAGCGGCCCGCTAGCCGACCGCGTGCGAGTCTTCGAGAAACAAACCATTCTGGCGGAGTTGAAACGCCATCACCACCAGATCTCAAACACGGCGCGGGCGCTGGGGTTGGAACGATCCCATCTTTATAAGAAGGCCGAGCAGGTGGGGATTGATTTGAAAGCAGTAAAGAACGAGGGCGACCGCTGACGAAAATAATAATGTTGTCGTCCTGAGCGCAGCCGGAGCTCCACGAAGTGAAGCTGCGGCGGAGTCGAAGGACCCCTA
>PMSZ01000449.1 GCA_003168235.1 Acidobacteriaceae bacterium | reverse complement strand
TGTCTTCCGCCTTGTACACCACCCCCATGCCGCCGCCACCGAGTTTCTCGATGATGCGGTAATGCGAAATTGTTTGGCCAATCACCCGGAAAAGTTCGCCCCGCGAGCGACCATATTAGGGGGCAACACGCGGCAAGTCAATGCACGCCAAGTCAATGACGACTCATTGCGTCGCGGGAACGTAAACCTCTCTGGCCGCTACCAGGTCGACACTGTGCAGTTCGGTTGTCACCTTTACGGATTGCATGCCCGCCTTCTTGCGAGGTTTCGCCAGGAAAGTCAGCAGGTACTGATGATTCAGGCGCTCGACCGCATCCTTCAAATAAGGAGAAAAGTCCGGAGACGGACCCGCGAAACCTATGTAGTATCCTTCGCCACCAGTTTCCTCAGTCAGCTTGGCGAGGTAGATTTGTCCCCAGTAGTTCAGCCAGTAACTGTGGCCGAAGTGGCCGCCACCCGGCGCATAGATCGCCGAGACGACAATTCCGGCACGCTGCGAATCTTCAATCGCGGCCTCCACATAAGGGTCCTGCGTATCGCCGGATCCGTAATACGGGTCGACGCCACTGGTTACCATCAGGACTTCTCGCCGATTGCCATTTGCCTGCCAGCGCTTCACCAGGTCGCTGAGAGAAAAATACGGGCTGGACCCCGCCGCAAAATAACCCTGCGGCAGCCGCAAGGCCTTCGCGGCAAGAGCATGATCAGTGGTTGGTTCTTGCTCGACTTTGGCGGTCCCATTTTGCATGTAAGCGACACCCGCCTTGGCGTTCGGCGGCAGCATGGTGATGAAATTCCTGATGTCTTCCAGTTGCGTGTTGACGGCAAAACTGGCGCCCTCGTCAATCAAGACGAAGAATTCCAGACCAGCATGATCCCCTTGAGCCGGGGCCCATTCCGTGACTTGAGCGCGCTCCTTGCCTTCGAAAACCATCACGTCCTCACGATTCACCGCCGTTGCCTCGGATCCTTTACGTGGTTCGACGGTCACAATCATGTGCACCGGAGTGCCGTTCGCATTCGGAGCCTGTTGCGCGAAAACGGCCTGGTTGCTTATTGCCGAAAAGAACAGAATTAGAGTCATTAAAGCCAGTCGATACCGCAGTGCGTTCATAAACGCCTCCTGGGCACCCGGCCTTTGCCGTGCGCCTGGCGCAATTCTATCCACGCCATCCCTTTAGATGCGGATAAAGGTTTGCTGGATATTTTAAGGATAAAGATGGGAGACACTCGAGCCTGATCGCGTCTTATTCGCTGGAACGAAACAGGCCGGCATTCTCCAGCAACTTGTCGCAGACCTTGATGCAGATTTCGCGCGTGGCAACGCGGACGGCTTCGTCGGGCGCGGCAATCATCAAGGTCGAAGTGCCGTGGCAAAGCAGGAAGATGCCGTCGTATACGGAACCATAATCCTCGGGTCGACCGCCAAAACGGAGGGCGAGCTGGGCGATGAGCCACCCGCGCACCGGCCGCGGCGTCGAAAAAAAATGTCCCCAGGACACGCGGAGCAGATCATATTCGCGGGGATGCGCTTCAACGTAAGCAAGGTATCGGCGATGGGCCTGCTCGATGCTGGGCGACGAGAGCAGGTCGGAAGTCAACTCCTCACGGACTCGGTGGGCCAAGGCCACGCGCAGCGATTCCTTACTGCGAAATCGCTTGTAAAGAGTGGGAGTGGTAGTGGCGGCTTCTCGCGCTACCGCGCGGAGAGTCAAGCCTTTTTCGCCGCGCGTCCGCCACAGACGCTGCGCCGCCTTCAGGATCCGTTCTTCGAGATATTTATCCGCAATCGGCGGCATGCGGGTTCCGATCTTACTTCAACAAGATTACAGTGTGCAACTAACATTTCTTCCGAGTCGTCGCTGGCCGGTATTTTAAAGCTTCGAATATGCAACTATGATATTGATTACACAGCATTTATATGATGGAAACTCCAGCATAACATCGTCAGTATTTTTCATTTGACATTGTTAAAGTAACGATGTTAACCTTTTGCCAAGTTCTTACGACGACCGTGCCCTTCCTAGTGGTGGGATTTCAATCTACAGGAGTCTTAATTTCAGATGTTTTCGTCGGATGAAGTCGGCGACCGTGCCGCCATTGTACAAATGAACGCAGAATTGCATCACGCCCAGTTGGAAATGCTCAGCGCCCAGTGCGCGACCGATCGCCTCCGCCTGCGTTATTCGGCGGAGGAGATTGCCCGCCACGCGCAACGCGACGTTCTGCGCAAGGCTCTCTCATCAGCCCGCGCTTTGTATGAGTACTACAACAGCATTGCCCGGCAAGCGCCGGATCCCGATGCGATTGAAAAGCCGGGTACGTCATTGCTCAGCGAAGCGAAAGTCGAGGCCGCGATCGCTCGCATGGCCGATTTCTTGCGCGCCCACCGCGAGCAGTTCCGTCCCCAGGGAGTTCCGCTGCAGCGGGAACATAAGCAGGCCATGGAACCTTTCTTTTCGGCGTCGTTACTCGGACAGGTCCGGACCGTTGGTTCGAAAGGCCAGAGCGTTCCGAACCCTCCGTTCTATGTCGAGGCGCAAGCCCTTGGCATCAAGAACCTGCCCGATCTGACGCACATGCCGTCTTTGACCTTTGAAGACGTCCTGGTTTTTCAGTCGGAAATCACGGCCAGCACTTTGTTTCATGCCTTAGTTCATGCCGTGCAGTTTGAAGTTTTGGGATTGGAACGCTACTCGGCACGATTTGTGCAGGGGTTCCTGCGCACGCGCTCGCTCGTCTCCGTGCCGCTGGAAACGCACGTCATACAGTTGGAAGCAAAATTCACCGAGAACCCCGGGGAAACTTTCTCCGTCGAAGAGAAGGTCCGGTTGTGGACCAACCAGGGGCGCTACTGAACCAATCACCCACTCACTTGGCTCCCTTCAGATAGCGATCGAACCAGTCAATCGTTCGCCGGATGGCGTCGATTTGATTTTCGCGCTTGGCAAAACCGTGGCCTTCGTTCGGATAGTAATGAACGTCCACGGTCTTTCCTCCATCCTGAAGAATCTTGACGATCTGTNNGTTCGGCTTCTTCTTTCGGTACGCGGATATCGTTATCGCCCTGAAGAACCAGCAGCGGCGCTTTCGCGTTCTTGATGAAAGCGAGCGGCGAATCGGCTTCGTAAATGGCGCGGTCTTTTTCCGGATCTCCGAGCAGCGTTTTTTCGTATTGCTGCAGCAGCGGGTCCTCGTGTTGGAACATGGTCAGCCAGTTAATGATTCCATATTGTTCTACTGCGGCCGCCCAAATGTCGGGAGTTTTCCCGATCGCCATCAGCGTCATATAGCCGCCGTAGGATCCGCCCGTGATGCCGATCTTCTTCGAATCGACGTAACCCGTAGCTTCGAGAAATCTCACTCCGTAAATTTCGTCCTGCAAATCGCCGCCGCCCAGATCCTGAAAGTTTGCTTTCTGAAAATCCATGCCGTAGCCGGTCGAACCGCGGACGTTCGGAGCGATGCAGACGTATCCGCGAGTGA
>PMSZ01000505.1 GCA_003168235.1 Acidobacteriaceae bacterium | reverse complement strand
AGAAGGGCGAAATTCTGCTCTCTGTGCATTGCGACACGGCCGAGGAAATCAAGCGTGCCAAGGAAGTTCTCAAATCGGCTGGAGGAGACGACGTTTCCTCCACAGGAGAATCTTCTGTCGATACAAAGAAGACAGATCGCGACTTCGCCGGTACGACTGCGCGTTGAACTCCTAGTCGAAGAGGAGGAGGTCTGCTCGGGCTTTCCTCCTCTTCGTTGGTTCTTGGGAAGCTTGGTTTGATGCATCCAAACTGCGTAGTTCTGACGAATGAGCGAGTTCCCGCTCGACGATGGCCAGAGAGAGCCGCACTCTAAACAACAAACATGGCCACACCCGCAGCGAACATTGCCACCGTGGTGATCGCTACGACGATCCATCCCAAGCGGGAACTCGGTTGGCCCTGCATCAGTTTCTTATCCGCAGCGACGATCAGGATGGCGACCAAAAGGAACGGGGCTAACAATCCATTGATGACCGCGGTCCAGTAGAGTGCCTTCACAGGGTTAATGCCTACGAAGTCCACCCCGACACCCACGCCGGTAGAGAGCAGGATGAGAGCGTAAAAGGCGCGTGCTTGTTTCAATTTCTTGTCCAGGCCCTGGCGCCAGCCAAGAGTTTCCGCGAATGCATACGCCGCTGATCCTGCCAGCGTTGGGATGGCGAGGAAACCGACGCCGACAATGCCCACGGTAAACAAGGTCGCGGCGAACTTGCCGGCAAGGGGACGAAGGGCTTCGGCCGCCTGGCGAGTAGTCTCGATGTGGGTCATACCGTGGCGGTTCAGGGTAATCGCAGTGGTCAGAATGATGAAGAACATAACCATGTTTGAGAAAAACGCACCCACGCCTACGTCAAAGTTCCTGAGCTCAAGTTCTTTGCGTGTTGCTCCTCTCCGTTGAGCAAGCGTACTCTGACCTGCCGACTTCTCCTCTTCAACCTCCTCACTTGCCTGCCAGAAAAACAAATACGGACTGATCGTAGTGCCGAGAATGGCCACGAGCATGGACCATTCTTCTCTGCTGTGCGGCATCGCAGGCACCAGGGTATCGCGCATCACGCGGCCCCAATCAGCCCCTGCCACTAATGCGGTGATGGGGTAGGCGAAGAGCACCAGCACCAGCCATTTGAGCACGTTCGCAATCTGGTGATACTGGAGCCGGACGGTGGCCCACGAAATCAGAAGCGCGAAAACCACCACGCAGAAGTGCGAATTGATCCCCGACAGCATTTCGGCCGCATCGGCCATGCCAGCGAGGTCCGCCGCGATGTTAATGGTGTTGGCCACGAGCAGGGCAACAATGAAGACGCGCAGCAACCAACCTGGGAATCGCCGGTTAAAATTGCCGGCCAATCCTTGCCCGGTCACCTTACCGATTCGGGCGCACATCATCTGAACCGCGGCCATCAGCGGCCACGTCAGGAGTGCGGTCCAGAGAAGGTTCGTTCCAAACTGCGCACCCGCAACCGAATAGGTGGCGATGCCAGATGGGTCGTCGTCGGCGGCGCCAGTGATGATGCCCGGGCCCAGCGACTTCAACAGCAATCGCGTCCATCGGGCCGGGGCAGATGTCGGCATGAATCAGCGGAGCGCACCCCGCCTACGAATCATAACGTGAATCTGCTCACAATCCTGCGGGCGTCGACCCGGAAAGCTCGCGCGCCAAAGTGGTCTGATCTGACCAGACTTCCGTGCTGGCCCTCTCTATTCTGTTGGTAGTGAAGACTTGAGACGACCGTTACAAAGGTCAGTCTAGCTTCCTCTTACAAGTGAGGTACCGCATGGAGACCGTATTGATTGTTCTGTTGGTGTTGTTTTTGCTCGGCGGCGGAGGCTGGGGATACTCCCGCTGGCGCTAAGGCTGGAAAACGGCGGCACGGCGCGCAGCACTGATCTCAGGCCACTACCTTCCATGCAATGAACCATGCGCTCGGAGCGGCCAATCTCTCTATCGCATATCCAACAACCAAGTAAACCATCCTCAAGGAGAAAACAATGTCAGATCAAGAAAATCGCAACCCACAACCTATCGACGCGCAGAAACCCTCTTCGGAACAGAAACCTGGAAACCAGCCGAACCAGCCCGTGCAGCAGAAGCAGCAGAACCCAGGCGGACAGCCCAAGAGCCCGCAGCCGCAACAAGAACAACGCGATCAAGAGAAGAAAAAGCAGGCTTAGGCGTCAGGGGACGGTTCGATTAGCATCGAGCCGTCATCCTGAACAAACCTAGGTTGGGTTTTGGCTTCAAGCGCCGCTGGCAACAGTGTGCTGGCGATTTGAATTGCGACGCGGGCCAACCGCACTTCGGATATTCCAACCGTCTAATGGTTCAGGTTCGCCGTCTGTCAACCCCACGTTGATTTTGGATGTCTTGATCGTGACGGGAAGTTCCTATCAGTCTCATGTTGTTGGATTCTGGATCGGCGTAGGCAAAATGTTGGCTCCATTCGCGCCTTTACTAATGTGGATGGTCGACGTCCTCGGCTTGAAGCTTCTTCTCGCCCTCTCCGCTTTCAGCAACGGTGACTGCCTTCCGTGGTGTCTTGCTCGTTCGCCTTACACCTTTAGCCCATTTTATGCCCGCCGACGGTTTATCTTTCTTTGTTGCGTCTCCGATCTCTTCGTGACCCTCCGGGCTGACTCCCAGTTGACCGGCCGTCTTGGTATCGAGTTGACCCGTGACTGGTAGATTCCCGGCCGTCTGATACGCGCGAATACTGGCTCGGGTCCGCAGACCAATGACCCCATCGACCTCGCCGCGGTAGTGTCCGTTGTCTCGCAGAGCTTCCTGCAATTTCCTGACATCGGTCCGATTCTCGACCACTGGCGCTTCTTTGTCGAGATTGGCTTCACGAGTGAGCGTCGGGCGTGGGACGAAGATCCCTGTCGCCAGCAATACTAAGACAATCCCCGACAACGCCGCTTTACTAGCCAGTAACATTTCTTGTCCTCTATTTCCCCAGCGAGTTGCTCCGGCCCGAGCCGGGATCGCGGACCCACGCCGCGACTAACGATCCCAAGCTCCAGAAACGGGACACTCTTGATCGCGTGGCGAGGGCCTCTAACTTGCTGTCACATCAGTTTCTTTTCCGCATTCAGGGCAGTCGGCAACATGATCCGTCACTGCTTGATTGCTATCGGCAGCAGCCCCGGCGAGTCTCCGCATTTCGTCAGTTTCCGACGCACTTTTGTTTGTCTTGTCATTCAAGCGCTTCCAAGCTTCCCATATTCGTTTGTCAGAATAGGATAGAGACTGATGACTGGAGCAGGACATAAAGACCTCCGACAAGGTCATCATAGGTGACCGCCGGCGCATAAACTGACCAAAAGTGACCAGCAGCGTTGGTCCATCAGTTCAAGGTGTCAAAATTTTGAACAGACTAAGAAATTAAGTTGCTGTAGGATGCAGGCTTGCGCGGCGTACCCGCGCGAGGTTTAGTTTCCAACTCAGATTCCGGGGAATTCTTGATGCCGGACTGCTACTTCACGGCTTTCGGAGCTGGCTNNTTTTGACGGCTTGGCTTTCGGAGTGGGTTCGAACCGTTTGTCGAGATAGGTCACGGTATCGCGCGCGATCAAGTCGTCGGGCGAGATTGAGTTCCGCGGGCTTGCGGTTGGAACTCCGACCTTCGCGACTTGCACTTCTTTTGGCGCGTGGCGGAAATTCCCTCCCGACTCTTCGACCGTCGGCGGCAACGGTACAGCCAAGACTTGTCCCGGATATCTTGCCCCGTCTTTGTGGGCACCGACGGCGCTTGGCAGATTCACGCCCCTTGACACCGCCGCAAGTTTTTCTGCCGGCAATGTTTCGGAACTTCGCGCAGCAGCTTTACCAGTCCGCCGTATGCCGAACCCGAGCACCGCGGCCGGCAGAGCTATGAGGATCAAAATCAAAGCAGCGCGCCAAGGCCATCCCGCAGAACGAACGCGGAGTTGCGCGGCCTGCGGGCGCCAGCCAATCGTTGGCTGGGCCATCTTCGCAGGTTCCGCTGGTGTCGGCGATAGAATCTGACGTACGTCACCTTCGGTATCGATACCGGGATCGAGGTCGCGATTAAGCAGAACCAGATTTGCCGGAGAGGGGTCTTTCACCGGCGGTTGTAGAGCGTCCGCAACCATTCCCATATCTTCAATACCCGCAGTGGCGTTGAAGGTGACCGGTTCGCCCGAAAAGTGGACCGCTTCACCAAGCTCCGACAGCCCGTGCAGGGAGTTTACTGTCGGCTCTTTCAAATGACGCACAAATTCAAGCGAAGCCTCCCGCTCGCCATCGCGTGCTTGCACGCTTGCAATCAACTGATCTCCGGGACCGATGTCGACCCGCAATTCCAGATCGGCAGTATTGTCGGGGACGTTCTCGGGAGAAAATATTTCGACGGCATACCCCCGGGTGAGCAGATTCAGCGCCAGTTCTCGCGAACACACCTGAGAGTGCGTGATGATTCTAGCCAGTGCCATAAGTGTCGCCTCCGCACTTGTCTTGCCACGCGGTAGAGCCACGCCTCTAAACCTGAAACTAACGCGACTAAAGCCACACACCCGAGACATCACAATGCCCGGGGCAGCTGCGGGTCGCGTTGCCCGTCAAAAAACGCAATTTACAAGAAACGCCAGGTCGAAATCTGTTCAAAATTGCACAGTCTTGCGCCAATGCCGACGAAGGTCTGGTGAGCCGACGCGCTTGCTCACGAGCCTTATAACCATCCGGGAAGCGCACGAAAAGCCAAGTCCAGCGCGGGGAGCGTGAGCATTCTAGCTCAGACATAGGTCCCGTTAAGCGCTAACCTCATATCGTGCTTCCGGCGGAATTGTCGAGGCGCCCGGAGAGTTACCGGCCGCCGTGCAGGATCGAGTTATCGTGACCAGAGCATCACCAATTCGGGATAGTTGTTTCGGCTTCTTTCTATTCGCTGCTTGCGCGGCTTACTGCCAGAAACTTCCTTCTGCTGAGTTGGTTAGG
>PMSZ01000139.1 GCA_003168235.1 Acidobacteriaceae bacterium | reverse complement strand
TTCGTGATGTGGCTATGAACGTACTGACTCGGAGCTCCTGAGCTCGGCCGATTCCAAACACGGTCGTTTCCTCGGCGACGCTGTTGGCCTCTCCGATCGCCCCGGCATATTCCATCTGCGCCGCCGACAGACGGCGAGCGAAGCGGGCACCGATGCTACTGAGGGGCCGGAGAATCACGAACAGCACGGTCGCCGCCCCGAGGACCGCGAGCGCCGCGACGACGTTGAGGGCGAACGCCGACGCAGCGAGGGTAAGGAAAGCGAACGCTGAGACGACGAAGAGCGTGGCCTGAAGGGCGCCCTGACTGGCGAGCGTGATCTGGTTCGTCATCAGCTCCTGGAATTGATNNAGCGACCGTGAACGCGGAGAACAGCTCTCGTCGCATCGAGGCCTGTACGTCGCCGCCGATTACAGCCGGAAGGTAGGAGATGGCGCCCTGCAGAGCTAGGCGAAAGAAAGCCAGTCCGAGACCAATGAGCAGTAAGTGTCCGGTCGTCGTATGGACGGTCACCCCAGCCAGCTTTATGTGGATCTTGCTCGACCCCGTTACCAGGCTCGCAGCCGCCTGGGCTGCGATGGTAAGGATCCCGGCTTCGGCCCCGGCAGCTAAAAGCGAGGCGATGCCCAGCCAGATCACCGTAGACATTCGGTCTCCGATGAGCAGCCTCAGGCTCGACATTCCCTTGCGTCGCTTCTTCGTGGGCTTTGCCGTGCGCCTGGTGAACAGCCTCATGGTCGATAACCCCTTGCGCTGCTTCCCGTACTTTGCCCTGCGTTTCTTGCTGGGCTTTGCCCTGCGCTTCTTCCTGAGCTTTGATGTTGCGTATCGGTCAGCCATGCGATGACACCACGTGTAAGGGAATCTGAAGTGCCGTCGGCACCGTTTGGTTCCTGCTCTGCGTGCCCGAGTCGCGACGATGCTCGGGCCCGTGCAACTGGTCCGGCCGGGTCGTCTCGTGCGCCCAAGCGCATTATACGGCTCTCTTCGAGCAGAAAGAAGACCGCCATCGTGCCTGCTCGCTACCGTTGTGACGTGCCGGTTAGTCCCAACCACATCGACCGGCTCGGGCTCGTGCAGCGAACCCTGCTCGGGGCCGAGATCCTCACCGCCTACGCGCGGGTTCGATGGCTGCTGCGTTCGCAGAATGCCAGCGATGCCATCGCGAGCTTGAGGGCCCACGCACGACGCCACGCGATCCCCGATCAGCCGGGCGCGGACCTGGTCATCGCCTATCGCCTCGCACACGCTGTCGTGGTCACGCTTACCCCTGTTCCCATGGACGCCACCTGTCTGTTCCGGTCCTTGACCCTTCTGACTGTTCTCGAGCGGCGCAACATTCGCCCCAAGCTCGTCATCAGCGTTCGTCCCGAGCCATTCGTCGCGCACGCGTGGGTCGAGCTCCACGGTGCGCCGCTTCTACCGGACGTACAACCCGACCACGAGCGCTTCGCGGAGCTGTAGCTACCATCGCGGGCCATGGATCCGCGATTACCTGGTTCGGCTGCGCCCATTCTCGATGGCGCGTGGGGGGTCCGGTTTCTAGGTCTCGGTGCTACCGGTCAGCTCCTATGTGAAGCCCCTCGCGACTGGCCGAAGGTGACAGTGGACGTGGGGGTCGATCCCGATCCTCCGGTCGACACTGAGTGGAGTCCTCAGCGTGCCCGCTACCGGCTCATGGGCGGCCACCACATCGGGGTTCAGTTCGAGCGCTTTCTTGAAATCAGCTGTGGCTTGGTCTAGCTGCCCCATGTAAAAACTCGTCCTCCGCAAGGCTCTCCCAACTACCTCCATTGAGCGATCCAAATCAACGGCTCGGCGGTTCAATGGAAGAGCTTCGTCGAAGCGGCCGAGCATGGCTGCAGAGAAAGACGCCACTCGTACACTTTCAGGGTTTCCGGGATCGAGCGCAACTGCCCGCTGGAACGAAGCATCCGCTCCAGCCCAATCGAAGTCGAGCTGTTGCTTAATCCGTCCCATTTGAATGTGGGCCTCTGCGAGGTTCTGGTTCAGAGCTAGAGCTCGCTCCACCGCTTCTCGCGCAAGCCGGCGACCCGCCTCGACCGGAATCGCGCCTGTGTTGGCCTGCCAGTTTCGTACCCGAGACAGACCGACCCAAGCCAAAGCGTAGGAGGGATCAAGCTGAGTGGCCCGTTCGTAATACTTTGCAGCCATCTCCGTATCTTTGGGAGTGTTTCGTTCNNGGCCAATTCTGCTTGCTGTTTCGACGTCAAAAGCACCCGGATTTCGTGCGCAACCGCCTTGGCGACTTCGTCTTCCACAGTAAGAAGATCCTTCGCCGGATAGTCGTAATCCTGTGACCACAAGTGAGTTTGGTCTTTCACCTGAATAAGCTGTGCGGTAAGGCGTAGGTGATCCCCGCTTTCGCGAAGGCTGTTTTCCAATACATATTGCACAGAAAGATCGCGTCCAATCTGATCCAGGCGTGCGTCCTTGTGTTTGTATCGCATGACAGACGTTCGCGCGATCACACCGAGTTGTTCCGGATTGAACCGGCTTAATTGTGAAATTGTCTCCTCGGTCAGGCCGTCCGCAAGATATTCCTTATTGGGATCGCCGGTGAGATTCTCAAACGGCAGTACGGCGAGCATGATTTTTTCTGATTTTGGCGGGGTGATAGTCCGAAAGTGCCGCCAGGACATATAGGCGACGACCACCAAAATGACAACAGATGCGAGCACGAGCGCAGCTTTCCACCCGTGTGGCTTTATTTGCCGCTGAACTTTTTCCTGAACCTTTTCCTGAACTATCGCCGTGTTATCACTTATTTCGATGGCAGATTGTTCACGCTGCTCTCGGTCTTTGCCCAAAGCGGTTCCCGGCGGCGACTCCCGGTATTCGATGGCCGGCATCAATCGATAGCCACGCCGCGCCAAGGTCTCGATGTACCGAGGATTGTCCGCGGAGTCCCCTAAGGCGCGCCGAAGGGCATTGATCGTCACGTTGATGCTACGGTCGAAATCCACGGTAGTGTCACTCGCCCACAGCCTTTTCTCGATTTCCTCGCGGGTAACAATCTCGCCCTCACGTTCAAGGAGCATCCGCAGGACCTGGAATACCTGTTCTCTGAGGATGACCTTATTNNCTGAGGGAACGGTATGCATAGGGACCGTACATAGACATAGAGTAAAAAACTGTACCATACGGCTCGGAATTGTCGAAAATTAAGGTGAGAGCGGGCACTTTAGCTGTGCACTGATCTCCTTTAGAATCAACCGCCTGCTAGGGTTAACTTCGATTTAATCGCAAAATAACCACAGTTTCATTTACACCCCCTTGCGGCTACGGTAAATAGGCAATGTGGGCGGGACGAATCAAGCCAGCGGCCAAACGTCTAAGTTCATTGCCGTCATCGATAGCGATGAGTCGATACTGGACTCACTGTGTGACCTAATCGAGTCGGCCGGGCTCGTGGCGCGGCGCTTTGGATCGGCGGAAGAATTCCTTGAATACGATTTGCACCGCGAAGTCGGGTGTCTGATAGCTGAGATCGAAATGCCGGGGATGTCGGGTTTGGAACTGCAGTCTAGACTCAAAGAGGAGCAATGCAATATTCCGATCATCTTTATTACAAGCAACGGGAGCGGGAGGACGCGGATTCATGCGATGAGAGAAGGCGCGGTCGAGTTCCTGAGGAAACCGTTGGATCTTCAATTGTTGCTCGAAACGGTCCGTGCCGCACTTGATGTGTGAGCGAACGGCTAAACAATCCGGCAAATTGTAGGAGATTTCCAATGCCAGAGGATGCAACCGTCACATGCCCAGACGAAGACCGACCTGGTCGAAGATTCGAGCGAATTATTGGCAATAGCGCCGCCCTGGAATCTGTTCTCGAACAAGTAGAACAGGTGGCGTCTACCGATTCGACCGTCCTTATCGAGGGGGAAACCGGTACGGGAAAGGAACTTGTCGCGCATGCCATTCACAACGCCAGCCGGCGCGTCGGGCGCGCTTTCATAAAGCTAAATTGCGCGGCCATTCCGCTGGATCTTCTGGAAAGCGAACTGTTCGGTCACGAGAAGGGTGCCTTTACCGGAGCCATCGC
>PMSZ01000203.1 GCA_003168235.1 Acidobacteriaceae bacterium | reverse complement strand
AACATGATGGAGAACAACTACATCATGTTGCTCACGCTCGTCGGATTTTCATTTCAGTACGAATGGCTTCGCAGCGGCGACCGCCGCTCCCTGTTCGCGGGCTCGTGCGCCTTGGGACTCAACCTGCTGACGCGTCTCACCACGGGTCTAGACCTCATTGCCGTCGGAGTCTTCCTGCTGCTAACACTATGGCTCGAAAAAACACCCGCTAACGAACTGTGGCAGCGCCTTATCGCTTACGCCAAAGTTGCCACGCCGGTGTATTTGTTCTTTCTGCTCGTCGATCGCTTCTACCAGTTTTACCGGTACGGCTCCTTCACCAACACCTACGTCTCGGTATTCGCACGCGAATACCATCGACTGGATCCCACGCTTCCTGCGAACTTCCCCTGGAGCACGCCCCTTCACGTCGGCGTTATCGGCGCTCTGTTTCGGCCCGAGAAGTCGGTTTTTCTCTTCGATCCTCTGCTAATTCTGGCTATCGTTCTAATCGCATGGCTGTGGAAGCGTCTGACTCCCGAACTCCGCGCGTACAGCGTCACTTCCCTTCTGCTGTTGCTCGCCTATATCTTCTTTTATGCGCGCTATACCTTTTGGTCCGGGGACTTCGCCTGGGGCGACCGCTACGTTTCGACGACGGCGGAACTGGCAACCCTCCTCGCCGTCCCGCTTCTCATGCGCTTTCGCGATGTCCTCGGAACAACCGTCTGGCGCACAGGATGCGCGTTGGTCGCCGTCAGCCTGATCATTCAATTGGCGTCGCTGGCTTTCTGGCTGCCGCTCGAAATTTATCAGATGGAAACCTTCGGCCATCCCACGTTCGTGATCGCACTGCGCTTCAGGAACATCGCCGCCTTCGCTCTGGGCAAGATGCAAGTCTGGGGCCTCAACACCGAAGCCATGACGCAAGACCCGTGGGATTACGTTCACATCTCGACGTGGAATTTCCTGCCGTTCCTTTTGCGCCGTGTCGGCGCGGTCCCGGACTGGGTAGTGAATATCACGCTAGCGGTCTGGATCGTCGGGATCGCAGCATTAGGATGGACTTTGCTCAGGTTACGAAGCACCTTAAGAGCACTCGCATGAAATGCGTTCACAACACAACCAGAGTGATGAACGCCTTCCAGCAATTCCTCGCCGTACTGGCTCTGCTGCTGGCCCCGGTTCTCGCTCACGCAGCTTCCTATCAATATTTTCGCTTGGGCAACAAAACCGACGCCCAGACCAAGCCCGATGCCGGCATCGCCATGATGGGAGGCGGCACCGATCTCGACGAAGCTTTCCGCTGGCTTTGTCACAAAACCAACGGCGGAGATTTCCTTGTCCTACGCGCGACCGGCGACGACAACTACAACTCTTACGTCAAGAATCTATGTCCGCTGAACTCCGTCGCAACGCTCATCATTCCCGATCGGCAGGCCGCGCAAGATCCCCAGGTTGCTGAGATCATTCGCCGCGCCGAAGCGATCTTCATCGCTGGCGGCGATCAGGCCAACTATATCCGCGGCTGGATGGGCACTCCGGTCGAAGATGCCCTCAACGCAAACATCGCGGCCGGCAAGCCAATCGGAGGCACCAGCGCCGGCCTTGCCGTTCTCGGAGAATTTATCTACGGCGCCCTCAAAGACAAGCCCGACGACAACGACCTCGCTTCTGCCGACGTTCTGTCTAATCCTTACGCCGAGCGCGTCACGCTCATCCGCGGATTTCTAATGATTCCCCTACTCGAAAACCTGATCACCGATTCGCACTTCGCGAAGCGCGACCGCATGGGCCGAACTCTGGTGTTTCTAGCGCGCATCATGCAGGATGGCTGGTCGAATTCTCCGCGCGAAATTGCGATCGACGAAAAATCGGCTGTGCTGGTCGAACCCGATGGCAGCGCAACGATCGTCGGAAGCAGAATGGGAGCGTACTTTATTCGTCCGACCCGTCCGCCCGCGGTTTGCCAGGCCAGAAAACCTCTTGCCTTCCGAAACATCAGCGTCTACAAGGTCCCTGCCGGTGGACATTTCGACCTCAGATCGTGGAAAGCCGATGGCGGAACGGCGTATTCTCTTTCTGTCGAAAAAGGAAAAATCGAGAGCACGCAGGCCACCCACGCCCTCTACTGATTCGAAGCGACGCGATCTACTAGGGGATGGTCCGGTGCAAAAGGCGTAGAAAAGGCGCCGGAGGCCCGATTTCCGGCGTTTTTATTTTGGTGCGTCCTTGTGCCCGAAATCCACGCCGAAATGAGGTTCTGATTTCGTACCCGTGATCTTGATCGGAATTTCCGTTCCCGCTCCATTCTTGCTGAAGAACGGATCCACCGGCTTCAGCAGAATCGACTTCCATCCGGTCACCATCTGCGAGAGCTTGGCGTCCATGCGCGCTTTACCATGGAAATCAAACTGGTTGCCATCGAGACTGTAGGTTCCCGTCAGATTTACCTGGGTGCCGGGGATGCGATATTCCAGTTGCGAAAACGATAGCAGTCCTTCGCCGAGAGCGAAGGTGCCGGTCATGTCAGAATGCACATTCTCGGGAGTGCTGTCGCCAGCCAGTTTCGGCTTACCTTGGCTTCTCATACTGAGCGCGTCGATCTTGTCCTGAATTTTTTCGTTGGTGAAATGCGCCGCTGACACCTCGAAGTTCCCAGCAAGCTTCAGGCGATTCGCCACGTCAGGCTCGCCGGGTGGAAGATCGAATTTTGTTCTCAGCCGAACCGTGCCCGTCATGACAGGCGGTTCCGTGCGCACGGCCAATTTGAGTAGGTCTTCGATCCGCCCTTTTTCAATCGTGACATCCAGTTCAACCTCGTGGCCTTGGGGATTCTGTGAACGCACCACCGAGCCATTGGCGGTCAGCCACGTACTCAGAATTCTTGCTTTGACCGGCTGTAAGTATGTGTCTCCGCTGGTTCCGTCCACGATCGCGTAAAAATCGGTATGCAGTGGCACCTCGCGCCCGCTGGTTTCAATGTGGAAGTCCGGCGTGTCGGTCGCGCCATCCACGGCGATCTTGTCGAGAACGCCGGTGTATTTGCCGGTGGAGGAAAGCATTCCGCCAATTCCCTTGATGGTGCTCAGATCCGCGTGATCAAACGAATACGTCCCACTGACTGGAGTGTCACGCGGACTCTCGGGCTGCCAGGGTCCGAACAGGCCACTGGAAAGGATGTGCCCCACAGGTTTGGGATTGGTTAGATTTGCGTCGAAGTGCATCGGAGAACCGGGCGCGATCGTCGTCATCTTCAAGCTCTCGATGTCGAATTCGAGCGGCAACTTTCCTGGTTTCAGCGTATTGATAATGAGCTGCGCCTTATCGCAGACCAGTCGATCGACGACAATTTTGATCTTGCCACCTTTGGGTTCCATTCGCTGCATTTCGCTGCGGTGTTCGCGAGGCGGCAGGTTTAACTCCAATCCTTTTACGTACACCGTATCGATGTGCATGGGAGAGCGAAGGAATGCCAGAAGGCCGAGACGAAACTCGAATTCCGCCACGTTGATAATGGGTTGGAATCCCGGCTCGTGATTATTGGGATCGGTGTCTCCGAATATTCTTAGCCCTGTGCCAGAAACCTGAAGGCCTTTGACTAACGAGACATGGAAGGCGTCGAGTTCGACTTTGCTTTTGAATTTCGTAGATAAAGTGTCAATCACTGCCGCGCGCAAAGTGGGCTCGGCACGCGAAATCGCAATGCCCGCCGCGGCAAACACAACCATCAATACGAGGCCGATCCCAATGACCCAGCGGCCGATCCCTCGCCGCCCACTTCTTAGACTCTTTGTGGAAACCTTTCTTTGAGGACTTTCTCCGCTTGAAGACAATCTATCTTCTTTCCACCAGGGTCTTCATGGCGAGACTTTCAGGAGTATTGAGTTCCAACAAGCCTTCAGCCACTCCCTTGCGTTCGTCTTCTGTCCGGTTCTGGCTCACCTTCCACTTGCCTTCAAGCCGACGGATCGGAATTTCAAGGCCAATAATCCCGTGGCACATTGTTTGGATAAAATCCGCCGGCGCGTCGCTGACCTTCCACGGAGTTGGCGATCCCTCTTCGTGAATGTCCGTCAGCTTGGTCACGAACTTCAGAAGCCACTCTTCATCGTCGATCGCTTTCAATGGCCCGTATGCGTGCACGACCGCGTAATTCCAGGTCGGCACTTCTTTGCCGTGCTCCTTGGTCCCGGGATACCAATTCGGAGTGATGTAGTGGTGATGACCGGCGAAAATTGCCAGTGCATCCACCGTGGGAACAAAATCGCGCCACTGCGTATTGGCGCGCGAGATGTGACCTTGTAGAAGGCCAAACTCCGAGCCGTCGTCTTCGAGAACCATGGGTATATGCGAGGCGAACAGTCCGGAGGAACCAAGGGTCACCAGCGTCCCCAGCGGGTGCGCAACGATCAGCTCCCGCATCACGGGAACACGATTCTCTTCGTTGGCCCTGGGAATATACATTTAGAACCTCGGTTCTATCCTAAATCAAGACGTGAATAGGCGATCCGCTCTTCCCGGCCGATCGCTCCCGCCTCCGGGCCGCCGAGTTTCCAGCTCGAACTACCTTCGCTTGATGAACTTCAATGAGGCCGAGTTCATGCAGTAACGCAGGCCGGTCGGCTTCGGGCCGTCATCAAACACATGCCCCAGGTGCGCGTCGCACTCGGTGCACGAAACTTCATCCCGGCTCATCCCCAGGCTCGTGTCGAGCGACTTCCGCACATTCTCCTGCGCAATCGGAGCCCAGAAACTCGGCCAGCCCGTCCCCGAATCAAATTTGGTGTCAGAACTGAATAAAGCGTTGCCACAGCAAATACAGCGATAGAGTCCCTTCTCGTGTGACTCAGCGTATTCCCCGGTGAACGCTCGTTCGGTTCCCTGCTCCCGTGTGATCTCAAACTGCAACGCGGTCAATTGCTGCTTCCACTCAGCTTCAGTCTTGCGGACTTTTTTCACTCGAGCCGACCCAATTTTTTGTCCGGAGTCGCTGAATTGGATAATCGTTAACGTATCTTTGTCATCCGGCGAGCCAGCGTTCACAATACTCAGGCTCTGACCCTTGAGCCACGCGACGAGACCTGCTCCCGCGATCGCGGAGCTGGCGAGAAAACTTCTTCGATTCATGATCTTATGATGCATGTTGTTCTCCTGTCGCCGGATGATCTGATAAAAACCATGCTATCGTTCCCGGGCTGCCAGTTGGATTCGCCGAAAGCCAGAAAGTTGCGGGCTCTGCGCCTAGAAATAGTTTAGGAGTATCCGAATGACGACCCGACCACGCTATCTGATAATTTGCATAACCTGCTGTTGCCTGCTGTTGCCTGCTGTTGGTGCCCATCGTTTCCGCGCAAACACTCCAGATCATCAATGCAGAAGGTCATGCCACTACGCTCACAGCAGCGCAGATCGCGAGCGCAGCCCATGTCGGTGTCGACGTGCGTGATCACGACTCGCCCGCCCGGTTTGAGGGAGTGCCGGTATCGACGTTGCTATCGCTCGCCGGAATTCAACTCGGCGACTCCCTACGCGGACCACGCCTGGCCGAAGTACTTCTGGTCGAGGCATCGGACGGATACAAAGTGGCTTTTGCGCTCGCCGAGTTGGACCCTGCATTCGCCGTGCGCGAGATCGTGGTCGCAGATAAACGCGACGGCAAACCGCTGGATTTGAGAGAAGGTCCTTTGAGAATCGTCGCGCCCGGTGATAAGCGCCCGGCGCGATGGGGCCGCCAGGTAACAACTTTGAGAGTGATCGCGCTCAAATGATCGCACTCGCTTCTCAACCGTCTTGTCCCAATCGGAAGCTTCACTACAAAGCTG
>PMSZ01000355.1 GCA_003168235.1 Acidobacteriaceae bacterium | reverse complement strand
CCAGCGCGGCTTTAACCGCGATCTTTCACCAACAAAGTCATGAGTCGCTTGCGCGACCCGCCAGCCTGTAACTTTGAAACCGCTATAAGTTACTTTCCAACGGGTCGAAAATTTGGATCCGCGAGCAAACCCTGCAAGTCGGGCGTCGTCTTCAGGTCATTCAGATCGTAACCCTTTTGCAGACCCTTCTCGACGTAAAGCAACGCCTGGGCACGATCGCCCAGGGTTTCGTATGTCTCGCCCACGACCTCCAGAACGTTCGGATCGTCGGGCGAAAGCGCGAGTGCTGATTGTATGCGCGAAATGGCCTTTTCGCGAAGCTTTTTCTTGGCGTAGAGCAACCCCAGCGCGGACTGGGCAAGGGCATCGCGAGGCGAATCCAGGACCGCCTGTTCCAGCAGCGGAATTTCACGGTTGCGTGCCAGATCGGCCTTTTCGCTGTCTCCGAGACCCTCGTATGCCAGGACTAAGTTGTTCCAGACCACGTAATCTTTGTCGTTCAGTTGCAGGGCTTTCTCGGTCGCGGCAGCAGCCTCGGAAAATTTGTGCTCTCGGTTGTAAAGATACCCAATATTGGCATAAGCGGCGTAGCTGGGCTCAAGGGCGATCGACTTGCGCAGCACCTGCTCGGCGTCGGAATAGTGGCTGTCTCCCATGTCACTATAGGCCGCGCCGAGATTGATATAGAGGCCCGCATTGTCCGGAGTCAACTCGACGGCATGCCGATACTGCGCTACGGCTTCTTCATAGCGATGGTGGTCGTCCAGGAAGGCCCCAAAAGAGTTATAGGTGTTCCACGAATCAGGCCGCAGCGCAATGGCTTTCCGGTAAGCAGCTTCAGCGTCGGCCGTGCGTCCCGCACTGTCGTAGGAGTCGGCGAGTCCAATGATGGCATCGTCGTTGCGCGGATCGAGTTGCAGCGCCCGCTGGTTTTCCTGCAGCGCCAGATCGTATTTTCCCGTGCTGCGGTGGATTTTCCCGAGTGTTACATAAACCGCAGGCAAGCGATCATCCAATTGCTGCGCTTTCTGGCAGTTCGCCAGCGCTTCATCAATCCACTTCTTGTCTTTATCCCACTGGTATTTCAGACGGTATGCTTCGCCGAGTTGGGCAAACCCCAACGCGAAGCGCGGGTCCTCTTTCACCGCATTGTCGAGCGCCGAAATTGCCAAATCCAGATTCCCCGGCTTGTCATAGCGCTGCGTGTAGCCGAGCGCCTTCAGGTATAACTCATACGCTCCGGCATTGACCGCGCCGCCCGTTGCGCGGAGCATCTCCGGCGTCACCTCGATCCGCATCAATTTCGCGACGCGAGCCACGGCTTCATCCTCAAGTGATGAGAAGTCCCCTGCGCGGTCCTCCAATGTCACCGATCCCATCTGGCGCAGGTTCTTCGTATTCACCAGATTCACCGTCAGGTGAATGTTCTGCCCGTTACGCTCAAGACTTCCTTCCACCACCACTGTCGCGCCCAGTTCGCGCAGGGCCGACGCCGCATCGGCGATTTTGTGTTGCCGCACTTCACGCGCCGGCACCACCCAGAGCGATTCCTTACCCACCTCCAGATTCGACAATCGGCTGGTGAGGCTGTCCATCAGTCCATCGGAAACCGCTTCATTCTCCGGATTGTTCCCCACGTTCTCAAACGGCAGCACGGCGATGTGATCGGGTTCGCGGCCAAACCATCCTGCCATTCGCTCGCGCACAGGAGGCAAGAACGAAACCACGGCCAGCACCACCAGGGCCGTACCCAGAACCGCCAGCCATCGGCGCCACGTTGACTTCGAAGCGGCCGCCGTGCCCCACGTCGGACGCGAGGCCTGCTCCACATGCCTTCGCAGTTCCGACGACAATCCCGAATTGATCCGAGATGACACCCCCGACGACGACCGGCTGCTCGCTGGCCCCGCCATTGCCGCCGGATCAAGATGTGTGCGCACGTCCTTCAGGTCGGCCACCATCTCACGGCAACTCTGATAACGCGTGGCCGGCTCCTTCGACAGCGCCCGGTACATCACGCGCAGCAGATCGATGGGGATCTCCTCCATGGGCGGAGGCGCTTCGTTCAGAATGGCAAAGATAGTCGCCGCCGGAGTCTCTCGCGAAAATGGATTCTTTCCCGTCACCATTTCCGTCAGCACAATGCCGAGCGACCAGATATCCGTCCGCTGGTCGACAAATTTTCCCACCGTCTGTTCCGGCGACATGTAGCCGATCGTTCCCGCCGTGCTGATGCTCTGAGTGGTTCCCGTCGAGGCCAGCCGCGCTAAACCGAAATCGACAATCTTCGCCACGCCAGTCTGCGTCAGGATCACATTGGAGGGCTTGATGTCGCGATGCACCACCGCGCCGGCGTGCGCCGCCGCAAGTCCCTCGCCGATCTGGATCGCGATTTCGACCGCTTCGGCCAGCGTCAGCGGCGCGCGGCGCATCTTCCGCACCAGGGTTTCACCTGCGTAATACGCCATCACGATGAAAGTGCGCCCGTCGCTGGTTTCTTCGAGCCCGTGGATCACGCCAATATTGGGATGGTCGAGCGAAGACGCCGTCCGCGCTTCTCGCAAAAAACGCTCTTTGTCGTCGTTGCTGGAAACAACGTGTTCAGGAAGGAACTTCAGCGCAACCGTGCGCTCCAGTTTCACATCAAGCGCGCGATAAACCACACCCATACCCCCGGCTCCGGCCAGGCCGAGGATTCTATAGCTGCCGACGAGATCTCCCACAGAGAGAGTGGCGTTTGAATCAGGCACCGGGCGTCCCCCACACCCCAAGGCGCACAGCGATTACCGGGATACGATTGCCCCGCTATCAAAACGCAATCGACCCCGTCCCGCACCCCGATGATACGGTACCGCATTTTTTGCGTGCGAGAAAGTACCCGCACATACTCTCGACGGACGTTGTTTCTCTTCACGCGGAAGATATTAGGAAATACCGCCTCAAGGCCGCGTCCATTCGGATAGTCTCCGCGTCGGTCCAACCAAGGTATTCTGCGCTCGTGGTTCGTTGTTAGAGAGTTCATGCCTCAGCCTTTGATTGTGATTGCAACGCCGTGCTTCGGCGGAATGGTGTCGCAAGGTTACATGCTGTCCGTGATTCGCCTCATGAGTTACGCGAAATCCGCCGGGTTCGACGTGTCGCTCTGCCTGCTCGGCTACGACGCCCTGATCTCCCGCGCTCGCAGCACTCTGGTCGCTGCCTTTCTGGACAATCCCGCCGCCACGCATCTTCTGTTCGTCGACGCCGATATTGGCTTCGAACCGCAGCAGGTCGAACGCCTTTTGCGGCTCGATAAAGACTTTACCGGAGCGTTGTATCCGCTCAAGTCGATCGATTGGGATCTCATTCCGCAACGCTGCGTGACCGGCGGAGAAGGCGTGCCACACGCCGCTTTGTCTTACGTTGGAACCTTCTGCCCCGAAGCCGAGCGCAAGCAGGACAGCGATTTTGTCACGGGAATCTACGCTGGCGGCGGCTTTCAACTCCTCCGCCGCAACGCGTTGGAGAAGATGATTGCGGCGTACCCTCAAACTCACTTCCGGAGCGTACATGGTATGCCGATGTCCGGCACGCGCCGCGACACGTCGCACAGCGCAAATCTGTATGCGCTCTTCGATTGCATCATCGATCCCGAAACCGGCGCCTATCTCAGCGAAGATTATTCCTTTTGTCTGCGTTGGCGAAGGACAGGCGGCGAAATCTGGCTCGACACCACCAGCAAACTCACCCACACCGGCCCGTACGAATTCGTCGGAGACCATACCTCACGCTTCTTGGGTAAGAGTTAGGGGTCTGAGAAGCCTATGCCTCAAAAAGCGATCTTTCTTCATTCGAGTTGGCGTTCGGCCAGCACCTACGTCTGGTCGAAGTTCCGTCAGAGGACCGACACATATTGCTACTTCGAGCCACTCAACGAATATCTCCTCACTTTGACGCCCGAGGTTATCAATCGATTCGTCGCTTGGTCGTTCTCCCATCACCCTCCGCTCGATGCGCCCTATCTCGCTGAATATCGTCCTCTGATTGGCCCAGTCTGCGGCGTTCCGGGATTTCCCGCTCATCTAACCTTCGGGAGATATTGCGTCACCGGAGACGACTCATTGCCCGAGTTGGAAGCCTATATTGCTGATTTGGCAAGCCTCGCAGCCCGTTTCGGCCGTCGGCCCGTCTACGGCTTCGTCCGCACAGATTTGCGCATCGGCTGGTTCCGCGCGCGGATCCCAGGTACGCATATATTCATCCGCCGCGATCCCCGCCGTCAGTTTCTTTCCATGTTGCGCCAAGCCGTGCAAGGAAATCCCTACTTCCTTCAGCGTGGCACGGTCATTCTCCGCCATAATCGGGACGAACCCGCCTTCGCGCCGCTGCTTTCCGCGCCAGATTTAACTCCACTGCCGCCGTTGCTCAATCCGTCAAATCTGCGGGAGGCCTTTCGCGACAAGCTCGTCAATGAAACTCTCTTGCGCCATCGTTACTTCATCTTCTATTTCCTGTGGCTGCTTGCGCGCCAACTCGGCGAACCGCATTGCGATCTTGTCATCGACATCGACCGCCTAAGCTTCGAAGCTCGATATCGCCACGAAATCGAAGCTGATCTTAGCGATCTGCTCGGCATGGTCCTCTCATTCTCCGACTGCAGAATCGAGCGTTATGACGCCTATCTCGATTGGGGAGCCAGCCATTTCCAAGCCTTCGAACATGAAATCGAGGCCCTTGCCGATGCGGTTTGTCTTTCCCATTAATGTCCCGAACTAAAATAGCCACATGCAGAACGTAACCCCGGGGGCCTTTGCAGTACTTGCTTTGGAACTCGTGCCAGCCGCCCTGTTTGGATTCGCCGGCGAGCGTGTAGCGAAAACCACCGCCCGCTGGCAGTCGACCTTCCGAACCGTCCTGCCCGCAGCGCTCGTCCTCCCTTACATTTTGATTTCTTGTTCGCATCAGATGTTTTCCTGGAAATGGTGCGCTCTCTACGCNNGCGATCATTCTCCTCGCACTTGGCCTGTCGGTCGATCTGAGATGGCTGGAACCGGCATGGCCCGCCGGTCTTGCCGGCCTCGGAAAACTGCTCCTCGTCGATGCCGGCTTATACGGATTCGTCGCGGTCCGACATCTCAGAGGCACCGGTTTCGATTTTCATTTTCGCTGGAGCGATTGGAAAACCGGCCTGCGCGAGCTGGCGTTCTTTGCTCCTTTGGTCCTGGTGTTCGGACTGGCGCTCGGCTTTCTCCATCCCCATGCCAACTCGCATGGATGGTCTGCGCTTGCGAGAATCGTTCCGGCGTGGATTTACACTTTCATTTTCATCGCCGTTCCCGAAGAACTTTTCTTCCGCGCGTGGGTGCAGAATCTCCTGGAACGTCGCGTCGGACGCCGCGCGGCGCTGGCCATCACGGCCGTCTTATTCGGGCTCTCGCATTTCAACAAGCGTTCGGCGCATTTTAACTGGCGCTATGTCTTGCTCGCAACCATCGCCGGTATTTTCTACGGCCGTGCATGGCGCGAGCGGCGGCGAGTTCCGGCATCGGCAATCACTCACGCCAGCGTCGACGCTATCTGGTCGTTCTGGTTCTAGCGCTGGACGTGGAAGTGCAACTTCCGGATATGCGAATATCCCGGTGACTATCGAAGTGAAAAAGAAGAAATGGAGAAGAATGGCACTGGAGCTCAAAGGATCGAGGCAGAGATGAATGCCATCCTCGCGGCCTCAGCTCCCCTCCGCCGCTACTTCGTCTGGGCCCAGCTCGTCACCGTGTTTGTCTTGCTGGAACTGGCGCTCTGGGCGCCGACACGCGCGATCCGAAATCGCTGGGCGTTGATCGCAACCGCGTCGCTTC
Source organism: Acidobacteriaceae bacterium (assembly GCA_003168235.1). Taxonomy (GTDB): domain Bacteria; phylum Acidobacteriota; class Terriglobia; order Terriglobales; family Acidobacteriaceae; genus Acidiflorens. The sequence continues at coordinate 14,762 of PMSZ01000355.1, read as the reverse complement.
TGGTTTTCATTCTGACCGACCTGATCACCACCCGCACGTCGCTCAAGCGCCTCGGCCTCGGATTGCCCACCCTGCGGGGCGCCGCCGTAATTCTTTGCATTGGCCTGGCAGCGGCAATCTTGTTGCTAACACTCGTGTACTTGGCCGGCGGCCGGATTCCCGCCAACCCAACCTGGTTTCCGAACATACGCTCAACTTGGGGATACCTGCTCTGGGCGCTGATGCAGGAATTCATCCTGCAATCTTTTTTCTTCACGCGCTGTGAAGAACTCTACGGAAGCTCGGCAGCGGTCTGGATGGCAGCGACTCTCTTTTCCGCCGTCCACCTACCCAGCCCAGTCCTGACTGCCGCTACGCTCATCGGTGCGCTTTTCTTTTGCGAAATGTTTCGCCGCTATCGCAGCCTCTATCCCATCGCGATCGTTCACGCCATACTTGGAATAACTATCGCACTCACCGTCCCCGACAGCCTCTTGCACCACATGCGCGTTGGGATTGGATATCTGAGGTACTTGACCCGCTAGGCTTCTGCTAGCTGACCGACTTCGCGTGGAACCGTTGCAGCCCCACGACTAGAAAAAGCATGTCAAACGTCGCCAGCACCACCAACACCGCCGGCAATGGAAGATGCGGAAACTGCGGCACGAGCGTGCCTCGCAATCCCTCGCTCGCATAAACCAGCGGATTGATCAGGACGATTTTCTGCAAAATGGGAAAGTGCGCCAAGGCGCTCCACGGATAATACGTGCAGCCAAAGAAAATCATCGGAGTCAGCACCATGCTGAACATAAGCCCGATGTGGGTCTGACTGACACTGCACCCAAGCGCCAATCCGCCGCAAGAAGAAAACAGCGCCACCAGCAGTGTGACGCACGCGAACGTCAGCGGAGAACTCAAATTCAATCCCACTCCCGGACGCAGCAGCAACCACGCGGCCGGAATCACCACCAGTCCCGCAATCACCGCCTGCATCGTGCCAAAAATTACTTTCTCAATCGCCAGCCAAGAAATTTCTATCGGAGCCAGCAAGCGGTCCTCGATCTCGCGCGTGAACTGGAATTCGGCAATCAGCGGCATCGCCACCGCCCACACGCCCGTGAACACCATACTGATCGCCATGATTCCCGGCAACAGCAGACTCTTATACGCCGCCGGCATGTAGCCGCTCGACACCATCACTCGCCCGAAGATGAACACGAACATCATCGGCTGCAGAAAAGTCTGTAGCAGTAAAGGAACGAAATTGCGGCGAGCGACGTGTGCATCACGCCCCAACAGCGCTAGAAAAGTCTTCCAGTTCAATCGCGCAAGCTCCTTCCCGTGTGGTGCAGAAAAAGATTCTCCAGGCTGGGCTCGGAGATATGGACGTCGCACAATTCGACCGATGCGCCCGAGGCAAGATTGGCAATCTCCGAAACCAGCGACCCGCCGCGATCCGCATAAACATCGGCGGAGTAATCGCCAGTCGCGGAGGCATTCGGTGTATTGCTTTTCGACCTCACCTCACGCACGCCCGTCAGCGATTGCAACCGCTGCAGTAATTCCGAAGAATGCTGCCCAAAGCGCAACCGCAGCAGATATCCGCCGGGAACCGAGGCCTTCAACTCCGCGGGCGTACCCAAAGCTATATTCTTTCCATGATCGATAATCGCCAGTCTCTGGCACAAAGCGTCCGCTTCCTCCATATTGTGCGTGGTCAGCAGAATGGTCTTGCCGCTCTGGTTGTATTCGCGAATGATCTCCCACAATAGCAACCGCGTCTGCGGATCGAGGCCCGCGCTCGGCTCATCCAGAAAAAGCACCTGCGGGTCGTGCATCATGGCGCGCGCAATCGACAGGCGCTGCATCATGCCGCCGGAGAATCCGCGGACCATCTCCTCGCCTCGGTCGCTCAGCTTGAAGCGTTCCAACAGCGTCTCCGCCCGCTCCTCGCGCATGCGCGAGTCAATCCCAAAATAAGCGCCGTGAAACAGCAGAATCTCGCGCGCGGTAAGGGTAAAGTCCAGGTTCGGTCGCTGCTGCACGACTCCAATCAGTCGTTTCACCGCGACTTGTTCCTTCCACACATCGTGCTCGCCAATCCACGCCTGTCCGCCAGTGGGACGCACGCGAGTGGTAAGAATTCCTACCGTCGTCGATTTGCCCGCGCCGTTTGGCCCGAGCAAGCCGAAGATTTCTCCGGGCGCAACGTCCAGAGAGATTCCATCCAGCGCGACAATCTCCGCCTTGGGCTGTTTCTTCCCCTTGCCGCGCGCCGGGCCGAACCCGAATCCGCCACCCGAGGCGAGTGGCGGCGGCGACTTATAAATTTTGCGTAAATCGCGAGTCTTGATGCCGGTAAGCACGCAGAACCTCACACCACTCCACGAAGGTTCACCCAGCATATCAAACCGGGACAGCCTTCCGCCCCCTTTGCTAAGCTCATTTCAGTGAATCGCGTGGCTTCGTCTCCAGCCCAAATTCCGCGTGAATAAAACTTGTGACGTCATCATTCTCGGAGCCGGGGCCGCCGGCCTGATGTGTGCCATCGAAGCCGGCAAGCGCGGACGCAGTGTCCTGCTGCTCGAGCGCGCCGATCGCATCGGCAAGAAGATCCTGATCTCCGGTGGCGGCCGCTGCAATTTCACCAACCTGCACACTACTTCAGAAGACTTTCTTTCCGCCAATCCACACTTCGCGAAATCCGCGCTCGCCCGCTACACTCCCGCCGATTTCATTGGCCTCGTCGAAAAACATCGCATCGCCTATCACGAAAAAAAACTCGGCCAGCTATTCTGCGATCGAGCGGCCAGCGAAATCACCTTGATGCTCGAACAGGAGTGTCGCGACGCGGGAGTAGAAATCCGCTGCAATACAAAAATAACCGACGTTCGTAAGCATGACTCGTTCACCATCCAAACGGAGGACGCCACCTTCGCCGCGCCCTGCCTCGTCGTCGCCACCGGCGGACTCTCCATTCCCAAAATCGGCGCCACGTCATTCGGTTACGATCTCGCGCGGCAATTTGGACTGAAGATCGAACCGCCTCGCGCCGCTCTCGTCCCCCTCGTCTTCAGCGAACGCGATCACAAGCGCTGGTGCGATCTCGCCGGAGTCTCGCTCGAAGTGGTCGCTTCCACTCGCGCCACGCGGCCCAACCGGAAACAGACATTCCGCGAGAACATGCTTTTCACGCACCGCGGCCTTAGCGGACCGGCGATTCTCCAGATCTCTTCTTACTGGTATGACGCGACCGGGTATGACGGAACCGGGCACGACGGAACCAGGACTGGCAAAGCCCCCATTCATCTCGACCTGGCGCCGGGCCGCAATCTCACCGCTGAGTCGCAAGCGCGAGGACCGCGCGACGCGTCGACTTGGAAGTCGCTGCTGCGCGAAGTCCTCCCCCGCCGTTTCGCCGACCGCTGGCTTGAAATTTACCCGCTAGCGGGCAACTCCGATCAAGCCTTCGCCCTAGCTGAACGGCAATTGCATTCGTGGGAATTAAATCCGGAAACGACCGAAGGTTACGGCAAAGCCGAGGTGACTGCGGGTGGCGTCGACACCGGTGAACTTTCGGCGCAGACAATGGAATCTCGGAGAGTGCCCGGCCTTTTTTTCATCGGAGAAGTGGTCGACGTCACAGGTCATCTCGGTGGTTTCAATTTTCAGTGGGCCTGGGCATCTGGATTTTGCGCGGGGCAAGCAGTGTGANNGTTTTTCATGCGCGAATCGCAAACGCGATTTTGGGGTTAGCGCCAGACTTTGGGTTCGCGGTAATCGTGAGCTAGAACTCGGCGCCTTCCTGCATAAACGGCATGCGGGAAAGAATTTCTGCGCCTTGTTCCAATTGCTTCAGATCGCCACTGGTGAAATCTGCGCCTGATCCCGAAGCATCGAGCCCCTTGCGCGAAACCTGCACCACTCCCACTACCTCTCCCCCGGGGCGCACCACCGGAACGGACATGATCTTCTGGATCGGCATCTGCTCCATGCTTCGCTCATTTTCGTCGGCAGGGGACACGATCTTGACCGCCTCAAACAGGCTGGCATGTTTCACCCGCATGAAGGCATTCGACAAGAGCGGAGAACGAGTCGATGCCGTGCGCGCGGCCACAGCCGATCCGCTCAGCGGCAATACGCCCGCCGATCGCAGTTCCGCCGGATAAATGAATTTCAGACTGCCCTTTTCCAATCGCAGCAGCGCCACTTCGCTGCGCCGCACCCGAAGTATCTGGGCCAGTTTGCCGCACGCTCGGTCCGAAGTCGGAGATTCCGAGACCATGCTTTCCAGCTCACTGAGGCTGGTTCTTGCGGTTTTAGTTCCCAATCCCTGACTGCCGCTTGTGGTCGATGACATAGTTATGCATCCGCACGTACTTGCTTATCGTGCGGTCGACCGTAAGCTTTCGACAAGTTACCAGAGTACTTGCGCTGATTTTTCGCCCGAGTCCAATAAAGTGACTTTTTCAATGCGACACAGCGAATTTTTAACTGCCTCGTCACACAATTCCACACGCGTTCACGATATAGTTAAAGAATCACCATTCGCTCATAGTCGAATAGCGGCGATCGGAGTGCATCTATGTCGCTCATTCATTACGTTGCACCATTCCTAGAACTAGGTATATGTAAGGAGTATTGCATGGCCAAAAAAACAACCGAACCCTCCACCGCACGTCGGAGCAAGAAAGCTGCATCCACCACGCCGCCAGCCGCAGTGCAGGCTGTGCCAGAACTTCGGAACGACGTTCCAAAAGAAGCTCTGAAGCAACAAGTGTCCCAGAAAGAAGCGCAGAACGAAGCTCCGAAGGCCGCACCGAAGTTTGTCTCGCCATCCGGCCCGAAGAACGGAAAATCAGCCCATGTGGTTCCCGGCAATGGCGCTTCCTTCAATGTCGAAGAACAGATTCGCCGTCGCGCCTACGAACTCTACCTGCAGCGTCGCGCAACCGCCGGCAGCGAAAGCAACGGCGACCAGAACCAGGATTGGCTGATTGCAGAGCGCGAGGTCCGCTCGCGCCTAGGCAGCGGAGAATCCAGGGCTTAAGTAAGGCTTGAGTGAAGTGCTTGGCGCGGGCTCCCTGGAGCATGAGCCGATGGCTGCCCCGCGGGAATGCAAATCGTTTGTCCAAGGTTCCGGTACGGGTCCGAGGCCTGTGCGCAATTGACCCTCGGCTCGAAAACTTGCCAGCTTACTGCTGCACCGCTTGTCCAATGGTCGGCCTGACATTTTCGCGCCGGATCTCGGAAGCATCCCACCCGCCACCCAGGGCCTTCACCAGATAAACCGAGGTGGTCATCTGCTGCCCGAGAAGTTGCGTCGCCAGGCGTTCGTTCGCCAGCAGAGTGGATTGCGCCGTAATCACGTCGAGATAAGTTGTAAGGCCGCCAACATAGCGATTGTTGGCCACTTCGAGTGCGCGTCGCGATTCTGTCACCGCCGCCTGCTGCGTCTTCGCCGCCTGATCGAGCAGCGCGAGACCTGAAAGCCCGTCCTCCACTTGCTGGAATGCTTCCAGCACCGCTTCGCGATAATTGGCCACCGATTCGTCATAGGCTGCGCGCGCCGATGCCAGGTTCGCGCGATTGCGCCCGCCATTGAAAATCGGCTGCAATACGTCTCCGCCCAGTGCCCACATCGCGCTCGGAGCGCTCAACAACGTGGCAATGTCCCGGCTTTCCCATCCGCCGCTTCCAGATAGCGTGATATGCGGATAAAACGCAGTCATCGCAATGCCTACCTGCGCATTCTCAAATGCCATCTGCCGCTCACTCGTCGCAACATCGGGCCGTCGCTCCAATATCTCCGATGGAACGCCAGTGGGAATCGCCGGAGGAGCCGTCTCAAACGGCGCCTCGGCTACGCTGAACGCTGAGGCCGACTTCCCCACCAGCACCGCGATCGCGTGCTCATATTGCGCCCGCTGCTGCAGCACGAGTTGCAGTTGCGTCGCCGTCGACTCCAATAACGCCGCCTGCTGCGCCAGTTCCAACCCGTTCGCGACTCCGCCGTCGTGACGGTGGTTGACCAGATCCAACCCCTTTTGCTCAATCTCAATCGACTGCCGCACTACCCCAGCCTCACGATCGCTTTCGCGCAGATTGAAATAATCCGCTGCAAGTTCGGCCGTCAACACCAGTCGCACATTCTCCAGGTCCGCCGCGCTGCCCTGCAGGGAAGCGTTCGCCGCTTCCAGGGTGCGCCGCACGCGTCCGAATAAGTCGAGTTCGTAACTAGCCGAAAACGGAACCGAAAAAACATTCTCAGTATCGGGCCGCAGCGGCGGTATCGCCCCTTCCAGCGGACGATTCCCCGAGAATCGTTCGCGCTGCCCGCTCGGATCGGTGCTCAGTGTAGGAAAGTATGCCGCCGATGCAATCCGCGCCTGCGCTCGTGCTTGCGCTAATCGGTCCTGCGCCGCCGAGAGCGACTGGTTTGCCTGGAGCAATTGCTGCTCCAGTTGGTCAAGCTGTGCATCATGATAAATCTGCCACCACACACCTTTGGGAATTGCATCCTTCGGAGTCGCCGCTTGCCACGGTCCCTCACCTTTCCACGTGTCGGGAACCTGCGCCGCCGGTCGTTGATATCCCGGCCCCACCGTACAGCCAACAGAAGCCACAACGAGCAGGATGCAACACCCAGCACGAAGACACCGAGCCACCGAGAGAAGCGAGTTCATGATGTCGCTTCCTGCGAAGAAATACGAGTTGACAAGGGTCTTCGCAAAAAGACCTGCTCCGTCACTCCATGCCTCGGCGGCGGGATTTTCACGAATGCGTATCTCCCGCGTTTGCCTTGGCAACATGCACCTGTTGCCCTTCTTCGAGCGAGTCGGACGGGTTGATAATGATCCGGTCGGTGGCCTCGATCCCGCCCAGAATCTCAAGCGTGGCGCCGTAGTCCCGCCCAATGCTGATCGAGCGCAAATGCACTTTGCTATCGTTGTCGACCACCGCAACCTGCGGCCCCTGCGCCCGGAATAGCATCGCATTGACCGGGATCGTAATTCTAGGGACCGAGGTGCCCGCTGCAAAATGCACCTGCCCGAGCGAGCCTGGCAGCAGCTTGCCATCTTTATTAGGAACATCGACTTCTGTATTCAACGTTCGCGTGGCAGGATCGATGGACTCGGCCGTGCGCACCACCGTTCCCACAAATTTCTGCCCGGGAAATTCCTGCAGCGTAACGTCGGCCTTTAACCCGGATTTGATGTTCGGCGCATACGACTGAGGAACGCTCACGTAAACGCGCAGCGGATCGACGCGCGCAATGTTGAACAGTTGAGTGCCGGGCACGCCCGCTCCGGAGTTGATCAGCGCTCCCGGATCGACGGTGCGCCGCGTGATCACGCCGGAAAACGGAGCGTACACGTTCTTGAACGACTCCAGTTCTTCCAGGCGGCGAACATTCGCATCGGCTGCGCCCAGATTGGCCTGCGCCTGTTGATAGCCGCTCTCCTGCTGATCGGCTTCCTGCTGCGAAACCGAGTCTGTCTTCCGCAGGTTCGCCCAGCGGTCAGCCGAAATCTTCGCCAATCCCAGCGCCGCCCGAACCTGCTCGCGGCTGGCGCGCGCCTGCAAAAGTTGCTGGTCGACTTCGGGCGTGTCAATCGCCGCCAGCAATTCACCCTTCTGGACCTTGCTGCCAATGTCCTTATACCAGCGCAAAAGATATCCGTTGGTGCGGGCAAAAATCGGCGACTCGATGTACGCCTGCAGATTTCCCGGCAGCACAAGTTCGTCGTTTGCGGACTGGGGTAGTGGTTGCACCACTGCCACGGTCGGGACCGCGGCCGCATCCGTCTCTTTCGCCAAAGCGTCCTCTTCGCTCTTCTTGCTCAAGAGCGTAACCGTACCGGCGGTGATCAGAACCAGAAGCACCGCGCCAATCAGAATCTTCGCCCTCCCCGCCGGAGCGGGACCGCGATCGGGCGGCCGCTCAAGCGCCGGATGGACGGAATGCTCATTCGCTTGCGTCATTTCACTTGGAGGTTGCGCTCGTACTGACATAAATAACGATCTCCCCAACAACTCTATCCAGACCTGTCTTCTGCTTACTCCCGCTCCCGCAGCCGCTGCTCACGGCGCCCATGAATAATCGTGAACACGCTGGGAACGAAAAACAGCGTGGCCACGGTCGCGAACAACAACCCGCCAACCACCGCCCGGCCCAGCGGAGCGTTCTGCTCGCCGCCTTCTCCAAATCCCAGCGCCATCGGCACCATGCCGATAATCATCGCCAGCGCCGTCATGATCACCGGACGCATGCGCGTATACCCCGCTTCGATCGCCGCTTGCAGCGCCGGAACTCCGGCATCCATGCGGTCGCGGGCAAACGAAACCATCAGGATGGAATTCGCCGTCGCCACTCCCATGCACATCACCGCGCCCGTCAGCGACGGCACGCTCAGCGTGGTGCGCGTAATCAGCAGGAACCAGCAAATCCCCGCCAGTGCTCCCGGCAACGCTGTAATGATGATAAAGGGATCGAGCCACGACTGAAAATTGACCACGATCAGCAGATAGACCAGTACGATCGCTCCCAACAGGCCGAATCCCAAACCAAAGAACGAGGACTTCATCGTCTGCACTTGCCCCCGGACTATGATTTGGGTTCCCCGTGGCAGTTTCGCTTCGAAGGGCTGGAGTGCTTTGTTGATGTCCGACGCAACCCCACCCAAATCGCGTCCTTGAGTGCTCGCATAAACGTCGATGACCGGCTGCACGTTGTAATGGTTCACCACTGCCGCACGCGTGATCGGTGTCAGTTGTGCCAGATTGCCCAGCACTTGCGGCGTTGCGCTCCCGTTTGTCACCGGCGTGTTCATCAAATCCTGCAGCGAGGTCTCCCGGTATTGCGGCGTCTGAACGGCGATGTTATAGGTCACGCCATTTTGCGGATTCAGCCAAAAATTGGGGGCGGTCTGGAAACTCCCGCTCAAGCTGATGAGCACGCTTTGCGAGACATTTTCCGCCGTCATCCCAACCTGGTTGATGAGCGTGCGATCCATATCCAGGCGAAGCGTGGGCAAGCTCATCATCTGCTGCACGTGCACATCCGCAGTTCCCGGAATGAGCCGCAACCGGTTCGCGATCCGCTGCCCGATGTCGTAGTTTGTCTGCATGTCCGCGCCCACGATCTGAATATCGACCGGAGCCGGCAATCCAAAATTAAGGATCTGCGACACGATATCTGCGGGCTGAAAGAAGAACTCCACACCCGGAAACCGCGCCGGAAGTATGCGGCGCAGCCGCCGCACGTACTGCGCCGTCGGATGATGATGTTCCGGATTCAGCGCGATCAGAACCTCGGCGTCACCCGTCCCAATCACGCCCGAACTGCTGTAGGAGAGGTTAATGCTCGAATACGGCAGCCCGATGTTGTCGAGCACGGTCTGTAATTCTTCTTTCGGGATCTCGTTGCGCAGCACTTGCTCCACTTCATCGCACAGCCGGGCCGTCTCCTCCACACGCAGACCGGGCCGGGCGCGAAAGTGCAGCCGGATCGAACCCGCATCCACTTGCGGGAAAAAATCATCCCCCAAAAAGAACACCAGCCCCAGCGACAGCAGGCAGAAAACCGTAAATCCGATGGCGAACACTTTCCGGTGCTCGAGGGTAGTTTCCAGCAATTGCTGATATCCGCCGCGTACCCCTTCAAACCAGCGCTCAAATCCGCGCTGGTACTTCGAGAAAAGGTTCGTCGGCTCGGCCGCGCGGTGCTCGTGTCCGCGCATGATAAACATCACCATCGTCGGAATCAGCGTTCGCGACAGCAGATACGACGCGAGCATGGCGAAGCAAACCGCTTCCGCCATCGGTACAAAAAGGAACTTCGCCACCCCAGCCAGAAAGAACATCGGCACAAACACGATGCAGATGCAAAGCGTCGATACGAACGCCGGAACCGCGACCTGCTGCGCGCCATCGAGAATGGCCTGCTTCATCTCCTTACCCATCGCCAGATTGCGCTCGATGTTTTCGATCTCCACCGTCGCATCGTCCACCAGAATTCCGACGGCAAGCGCCAGTCCTCCCAGGGTCATGATGTTGATGGTCTCGCCGAGCGCCCCCAGCAGGATCACGGAAACAAAAATTGACAGAGGAATCGAGATCGCGATGATAATTGTGGGCCGCCAATCGCCCAGAAAAAGCAGGATCATGATCGCGGTCAGGCCCGCGGCGATCAGGCCCTCCCGCAACACTCCCTGGATCGACGCGCGCACAAAAAGCGACTGATCGAACAGCGCCTTGATGTTCAGCTCCGGCGGCAAAGTCTTTGCCGCCACCGGCACCAGCGCCTTGATGGCATTGACCACCGTCAGCGTCGAGGCCCCGCCCAACTTGTACATCGACATCAGGACGCCGCGCGAGCCATCCTGCCGCACGATATTGGTTTGGGGCACAAAACCGTCCCGCACATGGGCTACATCGCGCAGGTACAGCGTCGACGAATTCGTCGTTTTCACCGGCAGATTGTTCAACCCGGCGATGGTCAGCGGCGAGCCGTTCATCTCCACGTTGTATTCGGTCGGACCGATCTTCGCCGTGCCTGCCGGCAAAATCAGGTTCTGCGCCGCCACCGCATTCGCAATGTCCGCCGGCGACAACCCATATGTCTGCAGTTTGACCGGATCAAGATCCACCTGAATTTGCCGCGGCTTGCCGCCATAAGGGTAGGGAGTGGCCGCACCCTGCACCGTGGTCAATTGCGTGCGTAGAAAATTGTTGCCGAGATCGAACAACTGCTGTTCCGGAAGCGTATTGCTGCTCAGCCCCAACTGCACAATCGGCGTCGTCGATGCCGAGTAGGTAATGATCAGCGGCGGGGTCGTTCCTGGAGGCAGTCCCCGCAGCACCGTCTGACAGATCGCCGTCACCTGCGCCATGGCCATCGGCAGGTTGACGTTCGGCCGAAAGAATATCTTGATGACCGCCTTGCCTTGCACCGACAGCGATTCCTGGTGCTCGATGTCGTTCACCGTGACCGTAATTCCGCGCTCGGAATTGCTCACAATCCTGTCCGCCATCTCGCTCGGCGACATGCCATCAAAATTCCACACAACGCTCACCACTGGAATATTGATGTCGGGAAAAATGTCAACTGGAGTCCGCAGGATGGTGATCGGCGTGAGAATGACGATGAGCAACGCCATCACCACGAACGTATAAGGACGGCGAAGAGCTAACGCGACTATCCACATAAGACAGGTACGAAGACGCCGATATATCGTCGAAGCCCTGAGAACTAAGCTTGCTAGCGGCTCAAAGCTTGACGCTCGCAACTTTCCAACTAAGATTCAAAACAGTACGTTTCGGATTTAAATTATATTAGACTTTAGCCATGGCTCAAAATCACGCCCGGAACGCGGGGGCCAAAAACGGAAGTAACGGCGTCAACGGGACTGACGAAAAGCGTCCGCCCGGCCGGCCACGCAGCGAGGAATCGCGCCAGTCGATCCTGCGCAGCACGCTCAAACTCCTGAAACAGGACGGCGGGTTCGCCGAACTCAGCATCGAAGCCATCGCCGCCGACGCCAACGTGGGCAAAACAACTGTTTACCGTTGGTGGCCCACCAAGGCCGCTCTGGTGGCCGATGCTTTCTCCACTAGCGCTGAAGAGGAGCTCCAATTCCCGAATACCGGCTCTGTGCGGCGCGATATGAGCCTGCAGATGCGCCGGCTGATCCGCGTCTTCCGCTCCGAACGTGGCAAGGTTGTGGCCGCGCTGCTCGCCGGTGGACAATCGGACCCGGAACTGATCGAAGCCTTTCGCGACCGCTTCCTCTGGCCGCGGCGCCGCCAGGCCTACCAAACCCTGCAGCGCGGCATCGACCGTGGCGAACTGCCCGCCGGCAGCGACCTCGACCTCATCCTCGATTCGCTATACGGCCCCATCTACATGCGCTTCCTCATCCGTCACGCGAAGCTCGACGGAACCTTCGCCGATGAAATTTGCGGATTGGTTTTGAAAGGATTGACGGATCGCGTGGCGGAAACCATGAAGCCTCCGGCTCCTCGAAGGTGCCCGGCAGCGAAATGCCGATGTTGCAAGCTACGAGCTATACGACGCTACCGCTTGGTCTTCGTCTTCAAACGTAGTAAACAAATTCAATACCCCAATCAGCCGCAGCGTCTGCGTCACGAATTTCGAGGGATTCACCAGCCGGACGTCGCCTCCGCGCTGCTTGGCCGAGGTCAGCGATTTCACCATCACGCCGATTCCGCTGGAATCGATCATTGGCACATCGGCGCAGTTCAGGATCAATCGACTATCTCCCGCCGCGAACGCGTCTTCCACCGCCCGACGGAATGTATCCACGGCTTGCCCCAATCGCACCGCTCCGCGGAGCTGGATAATCTGCACATCGGAACGCCTGCGAACCGTAATCTCCATCCTCGACCCTCTTTATTCCGCTTATTTTCCGCCCAGTTTTCAGCGAGCATTGTAGCAGCGCGCAGCAGCTAGTGTCTGACTCTATCTCGTCACCGCCCGGTCCCGAATGGACGGCACGACTCCATGAACACCTAAAATCACCGATGCAGCCTTAAACGATCCCTCCCCATAACCCATTCAGCCTCCAAAACTTACCGTTCGCTTCACAGCCCCGCAGTCGGCTGATCGCCCTTGCGTCCAACCCTCCATAGCGTCTAATATAGAAAGTACGACCGAAACAGTCGGAATTGTATCCGACCAATTGGATCGGGATTCCAAGAATGCTGAAACTGACCAAAAAGGCGGACTACGCGCTGATGGCCATGAAGCATCTGGCCGAGCAGGTGCACCAGGGCGCATGTTCTGCCAAGGATGTCGCCGAAGCCTACGGCATCCCGCAGGAAGCGCTGGCGAAAATCCTGCAACGCCTGGCAAAGGTCGGGTTGGTGCAGTCGCAGCATGGGATGAATGGTGGTTACACGCTGACGCGCGATCCGAAAATGATTTCCGCGTTCGAAGTGATCAAAGCTATTGACGGTCCGCTGTTCATCACTTCGTGCGTGACGGTGCGCGGCGAATGCGACCAGAGCGATCGCTGCACCATCCGCGAACCGCTCCGCAAGGTGAACGAAAGCATCGAACAGGTGCTGAAGAACATCAAAATTTCGCAGATGAAAGAAGAGCCGGAGATGCTCGATGTCCGCAAGAATGCAGACAAGCATGAGATCAGGAAACCGGCAGATCTGGTAACGATTTCGTAGCACTCTTAAGGAGAAACACGATCATGAGTTCGGTAGAAACGGCGACCCCCAGCACCCAAAACAACGGACATCGCTCATCCCCCGACGGGATCAAGCTGCCGATTTATATGGACAACCACGCGACCACGCCGATGGATCCGCGCGTCCTTGAAGAAATGCTGCCCTACTTCATGGAAAAGTTCGGCAACTCCGCCAGCCGCAACCATCCCTTCGGATGGGCAGCCGAAGAAGCCGTCGAACTGTCGCGCGAGCGTATCGCCAAGCTGATTGGCGCGACCGCGAAAGAGATCATCTTCACCTCGGGCGCCACCGAAAGCGACAACCTCGCCATCAAAGGCGTCGCCGAAATGTACCGCGAGAAGGGCAACCACATCATCACCGCCGTCACTGAACATAAGGCCGTACTCGATACCTGCAAGCACTTGGAGAAGTTCGGCTTCCGCGTCACCTATCTACCTGTGCAGAAAGACGGTCTGGTCGATCTCGATGACTTGAAGCGCGCCATCGACGACAAGACGATTCTCGTCACCATCATGGCCGCGAACAACGAAATCGGCGTTCTGCAACCGATCGCGGAAATCGGCAAAATATGCCGCGAACGCGGCGTCATTTTCCACACCGACGCGGTGCAGGCAATCGGTAAGGTTCCGGTTGACGTCAACAAAATGAATATCGACGTCGCCTCCATCACCGCCCACAAACTCTACGGCCCAAAAGGCGCCGGCGCGTTGTATGTTCGTCGCAAGAATCCGCGCGTACAGATCGTGCCGCTGATTGACGGCGGCGGCCATGAACGCGGCATGCGTTCCGGCACGCTCAATGTTCCCGGAATCGTTGGCCTGGGCAAAGCTTGTGCCATTGCCTCGGAAGAGATGAATCACGAAGCCGCCCGCTTGGGCGCTCTTCGCGATCGCCTGCGCGACCGCATCATGAATCGCCTCGACGAAACTTACATCAATGGCAGTGTGGAGCACCGTCTGCCCGGCAACCTGAACATCAGCTTTGCCTACGTCGAAGGCGAGTCGCTGCTGATGGGTATCAACGATATTGCAGTTTCGAGCGGATCGGCGTGCACCTCGGCAACGCTTGAGCCATCTTATGTATTGAAGGCGCTCGGCACGGGCGACGACCTGGCGCACAGCTCGATCCGTTTCGGCATTGGACGCTTTAACACCGAGGCCGAAATCGATTACGTGGGTGACCGCGTGGTCGAAACCGTGCTGCGACTGCGCGAACTGTCGCCGCTCTACGAGATGGCGAAAGAAGGCATCGACTTGAAGACTGTGAAATGGGCGGGGGAAGCGCATTAAGATGAAGCCCACTGGCAAGATCTTCGTTTCGGATTTTAGTTTCGAGTTTTATTAGTTTCGAGTTCTAAAGGAGATTGCAAATGTCTTACAGCGATAAAGTGATCGACCACTACAACAATCCACGCAACGTTGGCTCCATGGACAAAAAGGACACCGACGTGGGCACCGGCCTGGTCGGCGCACCCGAGTGCGGCGACGTGATGAAACTGCAGATCAAAGTTAATCCGCAGACTAACGTCATCGAGGACGCCAAGTTCAAGACCTTCGGCT